>NZ_DDVT01000007.1:0-51892 GCF_002345795.1 Tatumella sp. UBA2305 | reverse complement strand
CGCTCAGGGTCAGAGTACCGCTACCGGTTTTCGCCAGCCCGCCGTCGCCGGAAACCACTCCGCTCAGCGTCTCGTTGTTGCTGCCGGTGGCGACAGTGCCGGTGCCAGTCAGAGCCACAGCATTTGCCAGATTCAGGTCACCCGTGGTAAAGCCCAGTGTGGTGCCGTCAGCCATCGAAAGTGTTCCACTGCTCAGGGCATTGTTGTTGGCTACATCAATTTCACCGGCTGTCAGGTCAGTACCGCCGGTATAGGTATTTTCACCGGTCAGTGTCAGGGTGCCGGTACCGGCTTTCGCCAGTTTGCCGTCACCGGAGATGACGCCGGAGAGGGTTTCGCTGTTGCTGCCGGTATTGACGGTAGCAGAGTCACCGGACAGCAGCACGTTATTAGCCAGAGTCAGGTTATCGGTAATAAAGCCCAGTACAGTATTGGCCGCCATGGTCAGAGTACTGCTGCCCAGTGCGGTATTACTGCCGGCGTCAATTTCACCTTCAGTCAGTGAGGTACCGCCGCTGTAGGTATTGTCGCCTTTCAGGGCCAGGGTACCGCTGCCGGTTTTCACCAGGGTGCCGTCGCCGGAAATCACGCCACTCAGTGTTTCGCTGTTGCTGCCGGTGGCGAGGGTGCCTGTGCCGCTCAGAGCCACGGCGTTAGCCAGGTTCAGCTCCCCGGTGGTGAAGCCGAGAGTGGTACCGTCAGCCATAGATAGCGAACCTGTACCCAGTGCATTGCTGTTGCCGACATCGATTTCACCGCCGGACAGGGTGGTACCACCTGTGTAGCTGTTGTCACCATTGAGGGTCAGGGTACCGCTGCCGGTTTTAGCTACCTGTCCGGCACCGGAGACATCACCAGACAGGGTTTCACTGTAATCACCGGTCGCAATCGAGGAGTTCAGGCCGCCCAGCACGATGTTGTTCGCCAGTGTCAGATCACCTGTGGTAAAGCCGAGGGTGGTGTTGTCGGCCATGGTCAGCGTGCCGGTGCCCAGTGCATTGCTGTTGTTAATATCAATTTCACCGGCGTTCAGGTCAGTACCGCCACTGTATGTGTTGTCACCGGTCAGGCTGAGGATACCACTGCCGGTTTTCGCTAATGTACCATCACCGGAAATCACACCGCTCAGGGTGTCATTAAAGCTGCCGGTGCTGATAGTTGCTTTACCGCCAGACAGGGTCACATTATTCGCCAGATCCAGATCCCCGGCGATAAAGCCAAGGGTGGTGCCATCCGCCATAGTCAGCGGACCGGTGCTCAGTGCATCGCTGCTACCAATATCGATTTCACCGACGGAAATCTTAGTTCCACCGGTATAGGAGTTATTACCGGTCAGGGTCAGCGTTCCTGTACCGTTCTTATCGATAAGTCCGGCACCGGAAATATCGCCGGATAATGTTTCGTTGTAGTCACCGGTCTGGATAGCCGAATTAGCACCACCCAGCACGATATCGTTAGCCAGATCCAGGTCTGCTGCTGCAAAACCCAGGGTGGTATTATCGGCCATTGACAACGTTCCGCTGCCCAGCGCATGGCTGTTGGCAACATCAATTTCACCAGCTGACAGGGTGGTTCCTCCGGTATAGGTATTGTCACCGCTCAGAGTCAGTGTGCCGCTGCCGGATTTGGTCAGCGTATCACCGGAAATCACGCCGCTCAGTGTTCCGGTATTGCTGTTGGTATTAATGGTGGTGTGAGTGCCGGACAGATCCACACTGTTGGCCAGTGTCAGACCATCAGCTGCAAAGCCTAAGGTCGTATCATCAGCCAGGGTGACAGCACCGGTTCCCAGTGCATTATTACTGCCGGCATCCAGCTCTCCTGCTGATACAGTGGTGCCACCAGTGTAGGTGTTGTCACCAGTCAGAGTCAGAGTACCACTGCCTGTTTTCGCCAGTACGGCGTCACCGGACAGGGTACCACTCAGTGTTTCGCTGTTACTGCCGGTATTAACGGTTGAAGTTCCGGACAGGGAAACATTGTTAGCCACGTTCAGGTCACTGGCAGTAAAGCCCAGTGTGGTGCCGTCAGTCATCGCAAGCGAGCCGGTTCCCAAAGCATTACTGTTACCGACGTCGATTTCGCCGCCGGACAGAGTGGTACCACCGCTGTAGCTGTTATCACCGTTCAGGGTCAGAGTACCACTGCCGGTTTTGCTGATTTGTCCTGCACCGGAAATATCACCGGACAAAGTTTCGCTGTAATCACCGGTGGCGATGGCTGAGCCACTGCCGCCCAGCGAGATATTATTCGCCAGATCCAGACCACCGGTGGTGAAACCGAGGGTCGTGTTATCCGCCATCGCCAGAGCACCGGTCCCCAGAGCATGACTATTACCGACGTCAATTTCACCAGCAGACAGGGTGGTACCACCGGTATAGGTACTGTCACCGGTCAGGGTCAGCGTTCCACTACCCGTTTTAGCTAATGCACCGTCACCGGAAATCACGCCGCTCAGCGTTTCGTTATTACTTCCGGTGGCGATAGTGCCGGTACCGGTCAGAGTAACAGCATTTGCCAGATTCAGGTCACCGGTGGTAAAGCCGAGAGTGGTGCCGTCAGTCATGGCCAGACTGCCGGTTCCCAGCGCGCTGTTATTACTGACATCAATTTCACCGGCCGACAGTGAAGTACCACCGCTGTAAGTATTATCACCACTCAGAGTCAGGGTTCCACTGCCAGTCTTCGCCAGCGTTCCGTCGCCAGAAATCACGCCGCTCAGCGTTTCGTTATTACTTCCGGTGGCGATGGTGCCGGTACCGCTCAGAGCCACGGCGTTAGCCAGGTTCAGGTCACCGGTGGTAAAGCCGAGGGTAGTGCCATCAGTCATGGCCAGACTGCCGGTTCCCAGCGCGCTGTTATTACTGACATCAATTTCACCGGCTGACAGTGAAGTACCACCGCTGTAAGTGTTATCACCACTCAGAGTCAGGGTTCCACTGCCAGTCTTCGCCAGCCCACCTTCACCGGAAATCACGCCGCTCAGTGTTTCGTTATTACTTCCGGTGGCGATGGTGCCGGTACCGCTCAGAGCCACAGCGTTTGCCAGGTTCAGGTCACCGGTGGTAAAGCCGAGGGTAGTGCCATCAGCCATGGCCAGGCTGCCGGTACCGAGAGCGCTGCTGCTGCCAGCATCAATTTCCCCGGCAGACAGGTTAGTACCGCCGCTGTAAGTATTATGACCCGCCAGCACCAGAGTACCGCTGCCGTTTTTGGTCAGCGCTGCATTACCGGAAACCACACCACTCAGGGTACCGGCGTAGCGACCGGTATCAATGGCGGTGTTGTCTCCTGCCAGGCTGACATTGTTCGCCAGATTCAGATTATCCGCGGCGAAACCTAAGGTGGTATCAGCAGACATGGTCAGGTCACCGCTACCCAGCGCATTACTGCTACCGGCTGCAATTTCACCTTCTGTCAGTGAAGTGCCACCGCTGTAGCTGTTATCACCGTTCAGGGTCAGGGTGCCGCTGCCGGTTTTGGTCAGTGAAGCACTGCCTGAGATATTGCCGGACAGGGTCTCGTTATAGCTGCCAGTAGCGATGGTAGGATCGGTGCCACCCAAAACCATATCGTTGGCTAAATCCAGATCACCGGCAGTAAAGCCGAGGGTGGTTCCATCCGCCATATACAGCGTACCGGTCCCCACTGCAGTGCTGCTGCCAACGTCAAGTTTACCTTCGGTAAGGTCGGTGCCGCCGGTATAAGTATTGTCGCCGGTCAGAGTCAGAGTACCGTTGCCGGTTTTCGCCAATAATCCGTCACCAGAAACGGTGCCATTCAGCGTTTCGCTGTTGCTGCCGGTAGCCACCGTCGCAGTGCCGCCAGACAACAGCAAATCATTGGCCAGTGCCAGTTTATCGCTGATAAAGCCCAGTACCGTATCGGCCGCCATGGTCAGCGTGCCTGTGCCCAGTGCGTTGTTGTTGTTAACATCAATCTCACCGGCAGACAGGCGGGTGCCGCCGGTGTAAGTATTATCATTGGTCAGGGTCAGGGTACCGCTACCGTCTTTGGCTAATTCACCTGCTCCTGAAATAACCCCACTCAGGCTTTGAGGTTTACTGCCAGTATCGACAGTGGCTGTGCCACCCGACAGGGTGACATTGTTTGCCAGATTTAGATCGCCGGTGGTAAAGCCGAGGGTGGTGGCATCTGCCATCGTCAGATTGCCGGTACTCAGTGCGTTGCTATTGCCAATGGCAATCTCACCACCGTCGAGGGTGGTACCGCCGGAGTAGGTATTATTACCGGTCAGGGTCAGCGTACCGCTCCCGGTTTTACTGATTTGACCGACCCCGGAAATTACCCCGGACAGAGTTTCACTAAAGTCACCGGTCGCAATCGCCGAATTCAGTCCATTCAGGGTAATATTATTGGCTAAATCCAGATTGTCGGTAGTAAAGCCGAGGGTGGTATCATCGGCCATTGTCAGGTCACCGCTGCTCAGCGAAGCACTGTTGCTGATATCAATTTCACCCGTTTCCAGATTAGTACCACCGGTATAGGTATTTACACCGTTGAGAACCAGGGTCCCGTCACCGGTTTTAGTGAGAGCGGTGTTCCCGGAAACAATACCATTCAGCGTACCGGTATTGCCGTTGGTATCAATCGCAGTGCCATTTCCGTTCAACAGCACATTATTCGCCAGTGTCAGCTTGTCGCTGATGAAGCCTAATATCGTATCAGCTGCCATGGTCAGCTCACCGCTACCCAGCGCGTTGTTGTGACCTACGGCAATTTTGCCGGTGTTAAGTGCAGTTCCGCCGCTATAGGTATTGTCACCACTCAGGATCAGGGTGCCGCTGCCATTTTTAGTCAGCTCCTGATCACCAGAGATGACACCACTCAGAGTACCGGTATTGCTGCCGGTATCAATAGTCGTACCTGTATCTGACAACAGGATATTGTTCGCCAGATTCACCTCAGTAGCAGAGAAGCCTAAGGTAGTGTCTGCGGCCATCTCCAGGTCACCACTACCCAGTGCCGTGCTGCTGCCAACATCAATTTCACCTGCTGACAGGGTGGTGCCGCCGGAATAGCTGCTGTTACCGGATAACGCCAGTGCGCCTGTGCCTTGTTTAGTCAGTGAACCTGTGCCGTTAAGAGCACCGGTATAAGAAGTGTCGGCAGCCTGGTCGACAGTCAGATTATGCGCATTCAGGGTGACTGAACCGCCGGTGCCGGATAACTGAGAAGTGGTAAATTTCCAGTCACCTAAATCCAGTTCACCACCGTTTATCGTCAGAGCGGTATCGGTCAGAATCGCATTTTCTGAACCACGGACCAGGGTACCGTCATCGACTTCGGTGCCGCTGTCATAGGTATTGGTGCCGGAAAGGGTTAACCTGCCGGTACCTGTTTTGGTCAGTGAGCCGCCGGTGCCTTCGATAATGCCAGACCATGCGCCATCCTGATTAGCCCCGCCCACCAACAGATTATTAGCACCCAGATTGAGGGTGGCATCGCCGGCAGCGTATTTACCTGTAGCATTACCATCGTCATCGTAGAGAGCACCACCCAATACTCCGGAAGGACTCACCCCGGTCAGATTACCGACTGTCAGTGAGCCTGTTGTCAGGTTACTTAAATCGAACAAAGAACCAGAAGCTCCCCCGATGCCTCCGCCAACAAATTCCCATTGGTTATTACCCTGGGTGGTGCCGTTAAAGGTAATGACGCCACCACCTATGGTTTGAAAGTAGAGCGGCTGAGTGTTACTGTCGCTGGTCACTGTGGCATTAGTGAAATTGATATAGCCGCCACGGGATACAGCAACCGCACCATTAGTATTAGCAACCAGTTTGTCGGCGACATTGATGGTTCCATAACCACCGGCAGGGATATTCCATTTAGCATTAGTTTTTAAAGCCACAGCAGTGAACGTTTCGGAACCATCAGCATCACCGGTTTCAGTGCCGTCACTGTTAACGTTAATAACGTTATTGCCTGAAAGATTCACCGTCCCTCCGCCTGCGCCGGAACTGTAATCTACCTTATCTGCGACCACTCCCAGTGCGATACCATTTTCTGAGTAGACATTCAGTGTACTGTCACTGACACTTTGGGAAGAACCGTCAGCAGCAAAAACGGCGGCCGCAAATCCTAACTGGCGGTAGGCGGTAAAGGTAAATGCTGATACACCATTCTGTAAATCACCTGATAAAGAAGGGGTCGCGATAATTCCGGCACTATAATCGGCAGTATTACTGTAACCAAACGGACGATAACGCCAGTAAAAATCAGATTGTGGATAATCTGAAGGAAACTGAGAATCACTGAGACTATAAGAGGCTTTTTCGGTGTTGGAGAGATTGATGGTTGAACCCGTGATAGTCGCGGTACCACCGTTAATGGTGGCGACACCGACAGTTTTTGTATTTATCGTTCCTCTATCGAGCGTCGCTGCCTGATCGGAACCATTGAGCAGATATGCTGCAGCACCATATTCTGTCTGATCTGCCACTAACACTGACGATGGCAGGGTGACGGCCATGGCCGAGAAGGGCACTGCAGCCGAAAGGGATAACGAAACCAGACCGGCGGTCATCTTCCTGGTTTTAAAAGTTACCTGATCTTTGTATTTATAATCGTAGTCAGAGAACTTCTCCGCACACTCTCGATTCTTTTCATCAACGATAATCATAGGTTCGCTCCATTCCGGATAGAGAATTGCTGTGTGTAAATTTATGAATCTTATGCGTTTTATTTTTTTTGTTGCGTTAAATTAAGAGGCTGTAAAGGAAAGGTTTTTTCTTTGTTAAGCGTAATTGATGACCAGTACTTTGTAAACAATACGGCTATGGACAAAACAGGCATTGTTTTTTTAAAAACAGAAACTTCATTAGGTTTATCCGGAATAAATGAGGGGGTGTTCAGGAAACGATAAAATAGATGTTTATGTTTTTATTATTATTTTTTTATTTTCTTTTTTTAAAAGTAATCGTTTTCTTTTTTAGTCAATCAGGCAAAGGCTATCGTTGTCTGAGATTGTTACGGTTTTACCGATAGATTAATTAAAGATTTTTTTTGTTCAGCCTATTGACTGTTAAAATAGCAGGGATGAAAAGAGACCAATTATTTATTCCATAGTAAGCCGGCTCACTAAGGGAAATGATCGGTAAATTGTTTAATATTTGGGATTAAATTTCGTTGTCAGGGTGAAAATTGACAGAAAACGGTGCTTGTGTGTCCGGGCGCCTGGGCGTTATGAGAACCCGGAGCAAAATGAATCACTGTAGAAAGTGGGTGCTGAATGGCTTGCGAGTGAAGGCAGGAATTTTCACCGAACGGTTTTTTTCGGCTCTTCACGCCACCCGGCTTTCAGTTATCTCTCCGCAGCACATTACACTGTCAGGAGACAGAAGAGATAAACGGGCGCATTTAAATGGGGGGGCCATGGTTCATCTCAGCACAAAACAGTGGTGTCTGTCAGCCATCGCAGGGAAAGGAGATGCCTACCCTGCCTGGCCCAGGTTGCTGGAGAGGGTTGCTGAATTTTTTATTCTGACGTTCTCTTTACCTGCCATTCAGTCACTGATAACCGGCAGTGTGTGTCATTGCTCCTCATCAGGTATTGTTAAATTTTTATCAATTTCCGGAATAGTATGATGTTTTGCTGTCTTTCCCGGAATGACGTCAAATAAACTTCCGCCAGAGAATCCAGGAGATATTTTTAATATTATCTCCGTAATTATTTGTCAGTCAGTTAAGCTCCGTTATCCTTAGATAAAATGAAGTGCCTTGTTTTATCTGTCAGGCTGTGAAATTATCATGGTAATTTTTTATAAGGATATTCTATTGTTTTTTATATATTTACTCCCGGTTTTTTTTGAATTTCAGATATGAGTGGGTTTTGATTTTTTCAAATAGCAGAGTGATATCTTTCAGAATGATTTTTGTCAGGAGTAAGGGGGGCATACTTTGTAAGCTAAACGGATCTGTTATTTATCAGGGTGAAAAGCAGGTTTATTAACGGTTTTATTTGATCAGATATTTAAAACTTTATTTTTTATCATTTCTGAGGGAGAGCGATTATTGCCGCAATTTTCGCTACGCATTATCTCCCGGCATCTTCTTTATGTGACTCAATGTGGTTATTTATCCTCCGTTCCGATCATTCCCGGACTGAGTTCACTACGTGCAGACCGGTTTTCGGCAGTTCTTCGGCGAAAAGACTCACTATCGGTTTACTCATTTTTTGTAAATTTCCCGGTGGATGCTGAAAGCCTTATAGCTCTGCAGACCTTGTCCTGACTGGCCAGGTGAACCGTTACACTATCGCAATAGCACAAATTTCCTATGCCGACAGCCATTAACTGTAAAAGTTCTGTATGTTTCAACATTTGGTATTGATAATCATTATCATAATGATATAGATTACCATTTCTTTTTTGTGGGGCGTTTCCCCCACGACACACGTCATTATAAAAACCTTCGTTTGCATTGACCTGTGGCAAACGACTTTTTTGGTATGCCTGGATACTGACTACTATGTATAAATTTCTGACTCAGGGTAAGATTAAACCTGTCTTATTTAAGGCGACAGCGGTGGCAATTTCTGTTCACGCGGCCTGTTCTTTCGCAGCAACCACCAGTACTACAGCAGCCGACAGCGATTCCGATCAGCAAATCATCGTCAGAGCCACCGCCCCTCAGGTGAATGCCAGTAACCGCAAAACAGTGACGGCGGCAGAGATGCAGAAACTGGGGGTCACAGATTTTGGTTCCCTGATGCGTTACCAGACACTGATCAGCGCTACCGGCGCCAGTGGCGGTTCAGGTAACGGCAAAAGTGGCTTTGACCGTGGTGGCTATACCGGATACAACATTCGTGGTCTGGAAAGTAACCGTGTCGGCATTGATATCGATGGTGTGGAAATACCCTCTGCGACCAGCCGTGGCTATGTGGGGCGTACCGGAGTCAATACTTTCGGTATCGGTCGTGACTATATCGACCCGTACCTGTTTGGTCTGATGAATATCGATGCCGGTGCCACTGCAGTATCACAACCCAATACCTCGATCGGTGGTGCAGTTTCCTTCAAAACCAAGTCACCCGATGATTATCTGCATCCGGGGAAAACCAGTTACTTTGGCTACCAGTCAGATTACGATTCTTCAAACCGGGGCTGGCATAATGGGATTACTGCAGCGGCAGGGGACGAAGAACTGCGCGGTATTTTCGTCTACAGCCATCGTGATGGCCAACAGACGCGTAATAACAGTGGGACGGTATCTGCCTATCCGGCTAACTGGCACTCCAACGCTTTTCTGGGCAGTGTTATCTGGCAGCCTAACGATGAACATAAGCTGACCGGAACCTTCAGTTACTACGATAAAACCAATCATACGCATTTCGATACCTGGGATTCGGGGGGGAGTGCGATTATTGGTACCAGCCATCAGTCCAGTGAGACCCGGCGTTTATCCGGCAATCTTCAGGATTTCTATACGCCGGAAAATGAATGGATTGACTCTCTGACTACCAATCTCTACTGGCAAAAAACTCAGGCGCGCGATAATACGCTGGCGCCATACGATACCGGCGTGATTGGCCGGACATATTCCGACTACGATACCAATAACATTGGTTTCACTACCGAGCTACGTAAGACGATAGGCCGTCATGAACTCAGCGGCGGCCTGAATGCGGACCTGGGTAACACCAAACGTCCGTTCGATCAGGATCCGGCTCCGCTGGTCTACTACTCAGTCATGCAGCCGCAGGCCAACAGTACCACCACCAAACTGGGTGGCTTTGTTCAGGATAAAATCAACTTCGATCTGCAGGGGCATAATTTTGCGATTGTCCCGGGGGTTCGTGTGGCTTATGAAAAAACCAGGCCAAAAGATCTCGAAACTCTGGCGGCCGGCAGTTCTGTTCTGACCACAGACGAGGTAGAAACCCTCTATGGTACAGGTACCAGCGATACCGAAGTGCTGCCGTCGCTGCGTTTTCAGTATAATCTGACCCCGGGACTGCTGACCTATGTTCAGTACAGCCGCGGGGCGGAATTCCCTGAAGCCAGCCAGTTGTACGGTTCATGGAACCTGGGTTCCAGCTATGCGGGCAGTCAGCAATATGCGCTAATTGGCAACCCGGCACTGAAAACCGAAACCAGTAATAACTTTGAATGGGGTCTGAACGGTGAACTCACTCCGGGGATTACCCTGACCAGTTCTGTGTTCTATAGCCAGTATAAAAACTTTATTGCTTATAACCGTTATGACCGCAACGGTTCACCGTCGATGTTCACTAACGTGCCGTCGAACATCTATACCATCTACCAGGCGGAAAACCGTGATAAAGCCTATATCTACGGGGGGGAAATCAGCACTAAATTCAGTATCGGTCACTGGATTCACCAGGCAGAAGGCCTGAGTGCCACCCTGGCCTGGGGCTATGCTAAAGGTGAGTCTAAGTCTTCACTTGACGGTGACAGCTATACAGCACTGGACAGCGTAGCACCAATGAAAGCTGTGGTCGGTGTGGCCTGGGATGATCCTACCGGTCTGTGGGGCACTGCGGTGACGGCGACTTTTGTGAAGGGTAAACAGGCACAGGAAACGACCCGCGATACCACTAAAACCGGTACCGTCACTTCAGAAGAAAGTCCGTATAAGCGTATTCCGGGCTATGGTTTAGTGGATGCCACGGCTTACTGGCGTGTGACGAAGAATGTCAAACTGAGCGGTGGGGTGTATAACATTACTAACCGTAAATATATCGACTACCTCAGCAGCCGTGATCTGGAAACCTCCACTGCGCAGGATCGCAACGATGTTTCATTAGCTTACATGCCGGGTCGTACTTATCAGGTCGGACTGAATGTCGATTTCTGATCATTGAAAATCTGCCCTGCCAGTCAGGCAGGGCTCTCAGGGAAATGAGGACGCAGGAGAATTTATGAGCACACATTATCAGCAGTATCTGGAATTAAAAGCACAGCATCCTGGCACTTACGCCCGTGATCTGGCGGCACTGATGGGCATAACTGAAGCAGAACTGTTACTGGCCAGAACGGCAGACGATGCACAGCAGCTACGTGCTGACTTCCCGGCATTGCTGGAAGCGCTGAAAGCAGTGGGTGAGACCAAAAATATTACCCGTAACGAATATGCTGTCCATGAACAGGTCGGAACCTACGATAATCTGCATATTGGCCCGCATGCCGGACTGGTGCTTAACCCGCGCCATCTGGATCTGCGTTTCTTTCTGTCGAAATGGCACAGCGCCTTTTATCTGCAGGAACAAAGTGCCCGGGGTGAGCGAAAAAGCATCCAAATCTTTGATGATCAGGGTAATGCGGTACTGAAAATTTATGCCACCGACAATACCGACCTTCAGGCATGGCAACAGCTGATTGCTCAGTTTGTACTGGCAGAACCCGCAGGATTAGCGCTGAATCCCGTGGCTGCTCCGGAATTTGCTCAGCATGTTGATGGACAGAAAATAGAGCAGGAATGGCGTGCGATGACCGATGTCCATCAGTTTTTCCAGTTACTCAGTCGTCACAATATCAGTCGTCCGCAGGCTTTTGCGGCAGTGAGTGATGATTTAGCGCAGAAAGTTGCCCCGCAAACCCTGGAACGTTTGCTGACCCTGGCCCATGAAGCCGGCAACGAGATTATGATTTTCGTCGGTAACCGTGGCTGTACCCAGATTTTCACCGGCGCCGTTGAGAAAGTGACCCCGATGAAAGGCTGGCTGAATATCTTTAATCCGAACTTTACCCTGCACCTGCAGGACCAGCAGATTGCTGAAAGCTGGATTACCCGCAAGCCTACGGCCGACGGTCATGTCACCAGTCTGGAACTGTTTGCCGCCGATGGCACCCAGATTGCCCAGCTGTACGGACAACGCAGCGAGGGTCACCCGGAACAGGCGCAGTGGCGTGAGCAGATTGAATCTTTAGCCGGAGGCGTACCTGCATGAGAATATTTGGCCTGATGCTTTGTCTGCTGGCGTTACCGGTATTTGCTGCCCAACGGGTAGTGTCGATTGGTGGTGATGTCACGGAAATTGTCTATGCTCTCGGTGCCGGTGACCAGCTGGTCGGGCGCGACAGTACCAGTTTCCGCCCGGCTCAGGCCACTCAGTTGCCGGATGTAGGTTATATGCGCCAGTTAAATACCGAAGGGATTCTGGCGCTGAAACCCAGCCTGGTGCTGACCAATGAGCAGGCAAAACCCTCTCAGGTACTGACCCAGCTTTCCGGCGTTGGCGTGAAGGTGGTGGAAGTGACCGGTGAAAACTCGTTGTCTGCCATTTCACAGAAGGTTACCACCATTGCCACCGCACTGAATGAAACGGCGGCGGCACAGTCGTTATTGCGCCAGATCAGCCAGCAGATAGCCGCGATTCCGTCGACCCGGTTGCCGGTGAAAGTGCTGTATATCATGGCGAACAGCGGCATGACGACGATGGTTGCCGGGAATCAGACGGCGGCGGATGTGGCTATCCGCAGTGCCGGACTGACCAATGTGATGGGCAATGTGCCCCATTACCAGACACTGTCTGCCGAAGGGGTGATTGCTGCGGCTCCGGATTTAGTGCTGGTCGATCGCAGTGGTGTTCAGGCTCTGGGCGGGCCGGATAAGTTCTGGAAACTGCCAGGTTTAGCCATGACTCCGGCGGGTAAGCATCACCGGTTATTGTACATCGATCAGATGGCGTTACTGGGCTTTGGTTTAGACACACCAAAGGCAATTTTGCAGCTGCGTCAGGCTGCAGAAAAAATTCATGCTGAATAGCCGTCAGACACGAGGCTGGTTAATTGTGATGGCGCTGGTGCTGCTGGCGACATTGCTGGTCGCCAGCCAGACCGGGGCAATCAGATTGTCGCTGATTTCTCTCTGGCAACAAGGCCCCGACAGCCTGGGTCGCAGGATCTGGCTGGATATCCGCCTGCCGAGGGTGTTACTGGCGGCACTGGTCGGGCTGGCGCTGGCAGTCTCCGGGACGGTGATGCAGGGGCTGTTTCGCAATCCACTGGCCGATCCCGGCTTGCTTGGCATCAGCAGCGGGGCAGGGTTGGCGGTTGCCGTCGCGATTGTTATTCCGCTGGCCTTACCTCCCGCCATTTTGTTGTGGCTACCAATGATTGCTGCGTTTACCGGCAGTCTGCTGGTCACCGCTCTCATCTTCAAACTCAGCCAGTTTACCCGCGGTCATCTGTCACGGTTATTATTGTTTGGCGTCGCAATCAATGCCGTTTGCGGGGCTGTCGTCGGCGTACTTTCGTGGGTCAGCAATGATCAGCAGTTGCGGCAGTTGTCATTATGGGGAATGGGCAGCCTGGCACAGGCGCAATGGCCGGCACTGGCGGTGTGTGCGTTACTGATTCTGCCGTCTGCGGTACTGACGCTGTGGTTCGCCAACCGGCTCAATCTGCTGCAATTGGGGGAAGAAGATGCCCATTATATGGGAGTGAATGTCCAGCGAACCCAACGTCAGTTACTGGTGCTGAATGCTCTGTTGGTAGGCACCGCGGTCTCGGTCAGTGGAGTGATTGGTTTTATCGGGCTGGTGATCCCGCATCTGATGCGGATGTGCTTTGGCAGTGATCATCGCAGAGTGTTGCCTGCCTCTGCGCTGAGCGGAGCCATTTTACTGTTAGTGGCGGATACCCTGGGCCGCACCCTGGTCTCTCCGGCGGAAATGCCGGTCGGATTACTGACCAGTCTGATTGGCGCCCCCTGGTTTTTCTGGCTGATCGTCCGCCGTCAGCAGGGGAATGATGATGTCTGAACTTGAAGCAATGGCGGTCGGTCTGCAACGTGGACAGCGCCAGTTACTGAGCGGGATTTCTCTGCGACTGTCGGCCGGAGAAATGGTTGCTCTGATAGGGCCGAACGGTGCAGGAAAATCGACCCTGATGCGGGTGCTCAGCGGTTTTATTGCTCCCGACAGCGGGGAATGCCGTTTACAGGGGAAAGCACTGAGCGAATGGGACGGACAGCAACTGGCCCGGCAAAGGGCCGTGATGCGCCAGCAAAGTTCTCTGACCTTTTCGCTGACCGCCCGTCAGGTGATAAGCCTGGGCAGGGCCGCCTGGAGCCGCCATCATCAGGATGAGATAGTCAGTCAGGTGGCCGGGCTGACCGGCTGTGATGAACTGCTCGACCGCAGTTACCTGCAACTCTCCGGCGGAGAGCAGCAGCGGGTTCAGCTGGCGCGGGTCCTGGCGCAACTCTGGCGCGACGGCGAACCGCAGGGTTGCCTGTTTCTGGATGAACCAACCTCCGCACTGGACCTCTATCATCAGCAGCATATTCTCAGGCTGCTACACCGGCTCACCCGGCAGGGCAAGCTGATGGTGTGCAGCGTGCTGCATGATCTTAATCTGGCATCATTGTGGGCTGACCGGCTGTTATTACTGCATCAGGGGAGTCTGGTGGCGGAAGGAACACCACAACAGGTGCTGGAAAGTGAACTGTTGCAACGCTGGTATAAAGCAGAGCTCAGTGTGAATACCGATACTCCCCATCAGCGACCCCAGGTGATGTTGCTGCCGTAAAAAACAGGCGCCGGGAAGGCGCCTGTGAGTGTTGTTGCCAGCCGGTCAGTATTTATCCGGCACAATCATATGCTGTGGTACCGGGCTTCTGATGTAATCTTTTTTATGCTCACGTTTCGGCAGGATGATTAACGGATGTTCCTGAGTTTCATACGGGATCTGCGACAGCAGGTGACTGATGCAGTTGAGCCTTGCACGTTTCTTATCAACGCCCTGCACTATCCACCAGGGGGCTTCCGGGAAATGGGTGCGTCCCAGCATATCTTCCTTGGCTTCGGTATAGTTTTCCCACAAGCGGCGGCTTTCCAGGTCCATCGGGCTGAGCTTCCACTGTTTCAGTGGGTCATGGATGCGGCTCAGGAAGCGCAGTTCCTGCTCTTCATCGGTAATCGAAAACCAGTATTTAATGATTTTGATGCCGCTACGCACCAGCATTTTTTCAAACTCAGGAACGCTGCGGTAAAACTCTTCCAGTTCCTGCGGGGTACAGAAGCCCATCACCCGTTCCACACCGGCACGGTTATACCAGCTACGGTCAAACAGCACCATCTCTCCGGCGGCCGGCAGATGCGAGATATAACGCTGAAAATACCACTGGGTCTTTTCACGATCGCTGGGTGCCGGGAGTGCCGCAACACGGCAGGTACGAGGGTTCAGGCGCTGGGCGATACGTTTAATCACGCCACCTTTACCAGCAGCATCCCGGCCTTCAAAAATAATCACCACGCGGTAACCGGTACGGGTCACCCAGTCCTGTAATTTAACCAGCTCGCCCTGCAGGTGCAGCAATTCACGGAAGTAGCGACGACGCCAGTTTTTTTCATCTACTGTATCAGGGGTTTGTTTATCCAGCCGCAGATCATCAAGTTCCATTTCCAGCTCTTCGTCGTAGCTGTCATAAAATTCTTGCAGTAGCCGGGCATTAAACTCAGGCGTTGAGCCATGGTTATCATGTAGAGACATAATCGTGTCCTGATCAGAAATGTGAGAACAGTGTAAACAGTAAAGCGGACAGCAGGATGGAGACCGGCAGGGTCAGAATCCAGGCCATGATCATATTGCGCAGCGTCGATTTTTGCAGTCCGCCCCCGCTGGCTGCCATGGTTCCGGCAACCCCTGAAGATAAAACGTGGGTGGTGGATACCGGCAAACCAAATACATCGGCTGCGCCAATAGTGGCCATGGCGACCAGTTCGGCACTGGCCCCCTGAGCATAGTTAAGATGGGTTTTACCAATCCGTTCACCGACAGTCACCACAATGCGTTTCCAGCCCACCATGGTGCCTAAGCCCAGCGCCAGAGCGACCACAATCTTCACCCACATCGGGATAAAGCGGGTTGAACGGTCCAGTTCGGCTTTCATGGCTTTCAGGTTTGGCTGGGTGTCAGCAGGCACCACCAGACTGGTGGATTTCATGCTACCGATAGCCTCCGATGCCAGGTACATATCATTACGGATGTTCGGGACCAGATGTGCCGGAATCTTATCCATCGCGCCATAATGCTGAAGCTGCTGGCTGATATCGCTCAGCACCACACCCAGTGCCGGTAAGGTTCCGGCATCGGCGGAAGGCTGACGGATAAACTCCTGTAACTTTGTACGGGCCTGGACGGTCGTCTCCGGCTGAACCTGTTGCAACCGCAGTAGCTGCTGACCGGTGACTTCCGCCAGTGCCGCCACCCGCGGCACTTCGCTGTCCGGCATGGAGCGATTCAGCGAGTAGGCGATCGGCATGGTACCCACCAGGATCAACATGATAAGCCCCATGCCTTTCTGCCCGTCGTTAGAACCGTGGGCAAAAGAGACACCCGAGCAGGTGAGGATCAGCAGGCTGCGGATCCATAATGGCGGTCGGGAATCGGCTTTAGGTGCCTGATACAACTGACGATCACGGATGGTGCTTTTCATTACCCGCAACAAAATGGCCGACAGCACAAAGCCAAGTATCGGTGACAGCAGTAATGCTGAGAATACGCTGGTCACCTGCCCCCAGTTAACACCGCTCAGCCCGTTTTGTCCGGCCTGAATGGCGTAAGCGACGCCAACACCGATGATCGAACCGATCATGGTGTGGGATGATGAGGATGGCAGACCAAAATACCAGGTACCGAGGTTCCAGATAATGGCAGAGAACAGCAGGGCAAAGATCATGGCAAAACCGTGACCTGAGCTGGCCTGCAGGATCAAATCCACCGGCAACAGAGAAATGATCCCGAAGGCTACCATGCCGCTGGACAGTAATACGCCACAGAAATTACAAAAGCCTGACCAGACCACCGCGATATTCGGGGTCATGGAACGGGTATAAATGACGGTGGCTACCGCGTTGGCGGTATCGTGAAATCCGTTCACAAATTCAAAGCCCAGCGCGATGACCAACGCCAGTCCGAGTAAGGTAAATGAGAGGTAACTGGTGAAATGGTCTCCGGACAGAGAGACATCCTGAAAAACATTAAGGCCGGCAAACACCAGGCCGGCAAGTGCCAGTACTCCGACAATAATTGCGGGGCGCTTGCCCTGACGGTGTTGTTCAACCGGTGAGGTAACGTCTCCGGTTCCCAGCGGAAGGCTGTTTTGACTCATAATAATCTCACTGTGTATTCATCGCAGGTGATGACCGCTGTATAAATAGCGGCACTTTATGACAGTCAGATGAAGGCGTGAGTAAATCTGGTCTCCCGGGAGAAAAAACAGCGCTTTTTGTGGTGTTAATATGACTGAAATATTTCACTCTTATGATCGTGGCAAATTACCCTGAACCACTGAGATTCAACCATGCTGCCAGGACCTTTTCCCCGCCAGACCGATTTTTCGGAAGAAGTTTCCGGGCTGATGTATGGCTATTATTTTTCTGCCGGTGCCGCACCAGAGCGCCAGACGGCAGAAGCACTGGTCACACTGGCACAGCAACCGCCTGTCGATCAGGGATTTATCTGGCTGCATATTAATCTTAATCACGCCGCCGCCGGGCGCTGGCTGCGTCAGCATTTTTTACCGGATGATGATTTTCTGGATGAAATTAATGCGACTTCCTCACGTACCCGTATTGCCCTGCAGGGCGATGCACTGTTTACGGTACTGAACGATGTACGGCTGGAGCATCAGGGCAGCCAGATCGACAATGCTACTCTCTGGACCTGGTGTCGGCGGGGAATTCTTATTACCGCCCGCTACAAGCCGGTGAGCATGATCGAAAAAATGGTGGCCACACTGCCGGATCTGGACTTTAGCCGTGCCGAAGAGATGTTGTTCTGGCTGCTGGAAATTCAGGAAAACTGCCTGGAGTCGATCATTCGTCATGCCAGCCATGATGTCTACCAGATAGAGGAGCGGCTGTTTAACAGCGCGATGCGGCATAACCGGACCATACTTAGTAAAATCCGCCGCAGCCTGTTGCGGGTTCAGAGCCTGCTGGCCCCGGAACCGGCGGCGCTGTTTCGCTTACTGAACCGTCCGCCGGAATGGCTGGCCGACCAACAGACCCGTGAGTTGCGTGAATTCAGTGAAGAATTCAGCGTCGGGCTGAATGACCTGGGTAACCTGATGGAGAGGATTCGCCTGTTACAGGAGGAAGCCGGCGCGCAACTGATGGAACAGAATAACCGTACACTCTATTTACTGACAATTATTACGGTACTGGCGTTACCGATTAATATCGTTGCCGGATTATTTGGGATGAATGTCGGGGGTATTCCGCTGGCCAGTGACCATCATGGTTTTTTCCATCTGGTGGCGCTGGTGGTGCTGTTTACTTTGATTGCCTGTTTGTGGGTATACCGACGCAGCCGTTGAGGGCGGTACGCTGCCTTGTGGTACCGCCAGCGGCTGTCAGTTACTCATCAAAGCAGAGTTCGGGAGCACTGCCCTGATCATCATACTCTTCATAGTCGCGGGCTCCCCGACGTTCCGGGCTCTGAATATCATCGGACAGGTAGCGCTGGCCTGACGCCAGGATATCTTCAATTTGTACCGCGTAAGTTGATGTCATCATGAAACCTCGTAGTGGCTGAATATCGAATCATCGGGGGTCAGCATGACAGCCACAGATGACAATTCTGTGATCATTGCCGCGGACAGCGCGTGGTGAGCAGGGAACCCGGCGACTTAACGGGCAATTACCGCTATGCTGTGAAGCCTTTACCGGTGATGGCAGGAGAATAAGCGATGTTACGTTTAGCCGTAGTTGGAACTAACTGGATCACTGACAGCTTTGTCAGCGCGGCACTGGACAGCGGGTTGTATCAGCTGTCTGCCGTTTACTCCCGTAGCAAGCAGCAGGCGGCATCGTTTGCCGAAAAATATGGTAAACCGGCATTGTTTACCGACCTGCAACAACTGGCGCAAAGTCCGCAGGTTGATGCTGTTTATATTGCCAGCCCGAATTCACTGCATTGTCAGCAGAGCTGTCTGTTTATGCAGCATGGGAAGCATGTGATCTGCGAGAAACCTTTTGCCTCTCACGTTCGCGAAGCAGAGCAGATGATAGCCTGCGCCAGACAACATCAGGTGGTGTTGTTTGAAGCGTTTAAAACCGCCACGCTGCCTAATTTTCGGGTGATCCGCGAAACTCTGCCGGCACTGGGAACCCTGCGTAAGGCGCTGCTGCATTATTGCCAGTACTCATCACGTTACGGGCGCTATCTGGCCGGAGAGAATCCGAATACCTTTAATCCGGCCTTTTCTAACGGGTCGGTGATGGATATCGGTTTTTACCCGCTGGCCAGTGCGGTGGCGTTATGGGGGGAGCCGCAGAGTGTGATTGCAGAGGCCTGCCTGCTGGATAGCGGGGTGGATGCGCACGGTGCGGTAGTCCTGAATTACGGAGACTTTGATGTCACCATTCTGCATTCCAAAGTCAGCGATTCGGTGCTGG
This sequence comes from Tatumella sp. UBA2305, assembly GCF_002345795.1. Classification (NCBI taxonomy): domain Bacteria; kingdom Pseudomonadati; phylum Pseudomonadota; class Gammaproteobacteria; order Enterobacterales; family Erwiniaceae; genus Tatumella; species Tatumella sp. UBA2305. The sequence continues at coordinate 32,496 of NZ_DDVT01000007.1, read as the reverse complement.
GCAGCGAAATCCAGGGGGAGCAGGGGGCACTGGTTATCGATAAACTGTCGACCTGCGACGGAGTAACTCTGCATCCGCGCGGGGAAAAGCCACAGGCGTTGAGTGTGCCACAGCATGACAATACCATGCGTTATGAGGCCGAACTGTTTGCCCGGCTGGTGGCTGACCGGGTCGTGGACCATCCGGCATTACAGGTCAGTCTGATCACTTCACGGTTACTGACGGAGATCCGCCGCCAGACCGGGGTGCGTTTTCCTGCCGACAAAACAGACTAAGCAGTGAGGGCCGCCGTGGCGGCCGCTCTCAGATTTCGAAATTATACGCTACTTCACTGGCTGCTGAGCTGTTTTGTGCATTGGCTTTCAGCTCGTCGACCGACAAATTCGGATTACACAACATCATAAACTGCCACAGATAGTCGCGCTGTAACTGGCCCCGTTTGACAGCCAGCCAGACGGTACTGGCAGAGAACAGATGGCGCACATCCAGTGCACTGACCCCTTCATCCTCTTCGGTGACTGCCGTTTCCGCCAGAATACCGATGCCCATTCCCAGTTTAACGTAGGTCTTCACCACATCCGAATCCTGAGCACTCAGAACAATATCGGTTTTCAGCGAGGCACTTTCAAAGGCTTGGTCGATAGCCGAACGTCCGGTCATCCCGCTGCGATAGGTAATTAGCGGCCATGCCGCCAGATGCTCCAGGGTAACATCGGTCAGATCAGCCAGCGGATGCTGACGGGGCACCAGCACTTTATGATTCCACTTAAACCAGGGAAACGCGCGTAATGATTCGCTGTTAGACAGCACTTCAGAAGCGATACCCAGGTCAGCGGTTCCGGCACTGACCATCGCGCGAATCTCTTCCGGGGTCCCCTGATTCAGCACCAGACGGATATTCGGGTAAAGTTCGCGAAACAGTTTGATCTTATCCGGCAGGGAATAACAGGCCTGAGTGTGGGTAGTGGCGATAGTCAGCACACCATCCTGCTGGCCAGTGAACAGTTCACCTAAACGCCGTGCTTTTCCGGCATCATCGAGAATGCGGCGTGCAATGGTCAGCATCTCTTTACCAGGCCCGGTCAGACCCAGCATCCGCTTACCATGACGGATAAACAGTTCTACCCCCAGTTCTTCTTCCAGTTCACGGATGTGCCGGCTGATCCCTGACTGCGAGGTATATAAGGTTTTGGCGACCTCGGTGAGATTGAACTGGCACCGGGATGCCTCCCTGATAATTCTTAGCTGCTGGAAGTTCATGTCATTCACTTTTCTGAAAGAGTTACCCCAGTAAAATAAAAAAAATTACCTGACGGGGTAAATAATTAAAACTTTTCAGATATTCCGGAACGGTATATACGCAATTATTTTCTCTCAGAACAGCAGACCGGGTCGGCGGTTTAGTAAATTCGACCACACAGTGGCATAAAACAGAAATTATTTCCTGGTTTTTGCTCTCAGGGGAGCGGTTAGTTTTTTTTTATCCAAGCTTTGCCATTTTTGTTATTTCAACTCTCAATTCCACGGCTCTTATTATGAAATCCGGGCGGATTTTTTATAATTAAAGAGGCAGTGGATGAAAGAATGGCGTTTTGCAGGATTTAAAAAACATTTACTGTTCACACTGATGGTGGCCGCGCTGCCGGCATGGGCTGCCACGCAGCCTCATCAGGGGGGCACATTAATTTATCTGGAACAGCAGGCGCATACTAATCTTTATCCGCCGGCCGGTGGGTTCTATCCGAACGGGGGCATCCTGAATCAGTTAACCGATAAGCTCACCTGGCAAAACCCCAAAACGCTGGCGATTGAACCCTGGATTGCCCAAAGCTGGAGCAGTAATCCGCAAAAGACAGAGTGGACGTTTAAACTACGCCCGGGGGTGACGTTCTCTGACGGTACACCCCTGGATGCTGCCGCGGTCGCTAAAAACTTCGATACTTACGGACTGGGAAATAAAGAAAAACATTTCCCGGTCTCTGAAGTGATAAATAATTATGACCACAGCGAAGTCATCGATCCGCTGACGGTTAAATTCTATTTTAAACAGCCTTCACCAGGTTTTTTACAGGGAACCTCGACCATTGGTTCCGGACTGGTTTCGCTCTCTACCCTGAATAAAAGTTTCGACCAGTTAGGCGATGCGCGGAATATTATCGGTTCCGGCCCGTTTGTAGTGAAATCTGAAACTCTCGGTCATGAACTGGATTTGGTCGCGCGTAAAGATTACCACTGGGGACCGGTGAATGATCCACATCAGGGGCGGGCTTATCTGGATGGCATTCAGATCCTTGTGACGCCTGAAGATGGTGTTCGTATCGGGGCATTACTGGCCGGCCAGGCGGATTTTATTCGCCAGATTCAGGCCTATGATGAAAAACGGGTGGCGGCACAACACCTGACGATTTATGCCGAAGCGACCCGTGGCGTGAACGACAGCCTGAGTTTCCGGCCGGATAATCCGCTGGTTTCCGATGTCCGGGTACGTAAGGCATTGCTGCTGGCGACTAACCGCCAGCAAATTGTCGATACCCTGTTCTCACCAAATTATCCGGTGGCCACCTCGGTGATTGCCGCCAGCGCATTAGGCTATGTGCCGCTGCAAAATCTGCTGACTTATGATCCGCAACAGGCGAAGAAATTACTGGACGAGGCGGGCTGGATCACCGGTAGTCACGGAATCCGTCAGAAAAATGGCGTGCCGTTATCACTCAGCGTTTATGTATCCCTGCCGCAGCCGCAAAACCAGCAGGTACTGCAACTGATTGCCCGTCAGTGGCGTGAGATCGGAGTGAACCTCAATGTCCGTCCGGCGGATGCCGGGACTTCCGCATTGAATAATCTCGATCCCCTGAAAGCACCTCTGGCGGTGGCGGAAGTGGGCAGGGCCGATCCGGATGTGATCAAAAGTGACTTCTATCCGGCCAACCGTGATCTGCTGCTGCAAAAGGGCGGTCTCAGCAATAAAGTGAAAAGCTTCCGCGATGACAAACTGAATGATCTGCTGCTGAAAATCTCTCAGGAAACCGATAACGCACAACGCCTGAAACTGACCGGCGATGCCCAACGCTATCTGTTGGAGCAGGCGTACGTGATCCCGATTTTCGAAGAACCCCAGGTCTATGCGGGTGCGCAGTGGCTGAAAGGGATGAGTTTTGAAGCCGTTGGCCGGCCATCGTTCTATGATGCCTGGTTAGATAAGAAATAAGCGGGAGGGGGGATCATGGGGCGTTATGTGCTGCAGCGGGTGCTGCAGGGAATTCTGGTGTTGTGGGCAGCCTGGACACTCTCCTTTGTGTTGTTACAACTGTTGCCTGGCGACGCCATCATGATCAAATTCCTTGATCCTTCTCTGGGCCTGGACGCTGAGCAGATTGCGCAGATGCGTAAGCTGTACGGTGACGGAGTCCCCGCCTGGCAGCAATATTTTTCTGCCCTGACGGCCATACTGCACGGTAACCTGGGCTATTCGGTACAGCTCGGGGTGCCGGTCACCGATGTACTGGCCACCAATTTTCCACAGACGCTGAAACTGGTGATCCCGGGGTTTATTCTGGCTCTGATTATCGGCCCGGGAATCGCCATTATCGCCTGGCTGCCCGGCTTACACTGGCTGCGTAACAGCCTGTATTCACTGCCTTCGCTGCTGGTGTCTCTGCCGGTGTTCTGGCTCGGGATCGTTCTGATTCAGATCTTCTCATTCCAGCTGCACTGGGTGTCGGTGATCAATCCCTCGCCGGTTGGCGGAATGATCCTGCCGGTGATCACGCTGGCGGTGCCAATTGCGGCACCTCTGGCGCAAATATTTTTGCGCAGTATTGATCAGGTGCGGACTCAGCCGTTTGTCGCCGCGGCGCGTTCGCGCGGCGTCAGCCAGTTACGGGTACTGTTCCGCCATGTTCTGCGTAATGCCAGCCTGCCACTGTTGACGGTCGCCGGCCTGTTGCTGGGGGAACTGATTGCCGGTGCGCTGGTCACCGAAACGGTATTTGGACTGAACGGGTTGGGGCAGGTGACCTGGCAGGCAGTGAACAATCAGGATGACAATGTGTTGCAGGCAGTGGTGATGATTTCAGCACTGGCTTACGTTGTGATTAATCTGCTGGCGGATCTGCTGACCCCTTTACTGGATCCGCGCCTTAATCTTGCCTCGCGGGGGAAAGTATGACTGCTATCGATAGCCTGCGTATTCAACGCAAAAATCAGCCACGGGCGGCCCGTCGTCTGCGGATAACACCGGGTCTGTGGCTGGCATGGGCTGTGATTGCTCTGGCGCTGGTAGCTGCCCTGTTTCCATACCTGTTCGCCCATTATGACCCTTACAGCGGGGTGGCCGGGACACAACTGACTCCCCCGGATGGCAGCCACTGGCTGGGCACCGATCAGCTGGGGCGTGATGTGCTCAGCCGGATTATTTATGGCACCCGCTGGTCATTATCGGCTGCGGTCGCTGCGGTTGCTGTCGGGCTGGTGGTCGGGGCCGCCACAGGAATGCTGGCCGCCTTCAGTCGTCTGTCGGTGGAAAATCTGGTGATGCGTCTGGTGGATGTGCTGCTGTCGATTCCGGCGCTGCTGTTGTCACTGAGCATTATTATTCTGCTGGGTATGGGGACTTTTCATGCGGCACTGGCGGTAGGTTGTGCCTCGGTCGCCAATTTTGCCCGGCTGGCACGGGCGGAAGTATTACGTATCCGCCGTCAGGATTATATCGAAGCCGCATTTGGCAGTGGCGGGCGTTTTCCGGCCGTGTTCCTGCGCCATGTGCTGCCGAATGCGCTGCCGACATTACTGGCTTTCTCTGCCCTGCAATTTGGTCAGGCTATTCTGGCGTTATCCACCCTGAGTTTTCTGGGGTTTGGCAGCCCGCCACCGGTGCCTGAGTGGGGACTGATGATCGCCGAAGGGCGTAACTATCTGGCGACTGCCTGGTGGCTGTCGGTATTCCCGGGAGGGGTGGTGATCGCCGTGGTGTTGGCGGCTAACCGTATCAGCCACTATTTATCAGGAGATACGCTATGACAACCCTGGCCATGCCGGTATTACAGCTGGATGGGCTGACGCTGGCTTACCATTCCGGTGACCAGTGGCGCGAAACAGTGCATCAGGTGAGCTTTAGCCTGAATGCCGGCGAAATGCTGGCGGTGGTGGGGGAATCCGGTTCCGGGAAAACCACCACGGCTCAGGCGGTGATGGGACTGTTGCCGGAGAATGGTCGCCGCAGCAGTGGCCGGATCCTGTTTAACGGTGAAGATATCAGCCAGTGGTCATCCCGCCGGCTGGACAGCCTGCGTGGTGCTCAGATTTCCCTAATCCCCCAGGACCCGGGGAACTCACTGAATCCGCTAAAAACCCTGGGCGATCAGGTCGGTGAAGTGCTGCTGCTGAAGGGCCCCCGGCTCTCCCGCACCCAACGTCGCGAACAGGTGACCGAACTGTTTCGCCGTGTCGGACTGAGCCATCCGGAACAACGCATTTCCCAGTATCCGCACCAGTTGTCCGGCGGTATGAAACAGCGGGTATTGATTGCCATTGCCATAGCCATGAAACCGGCACTGATTATTGCTGATGAGCCGACCAGTGCACTGGATGTTACCGTGCAGAAGCTGATTATGAACCTGATTGATGAGCTGCGGCATGAATACAATACTGCGGTACTGTTTATCACTCACTCTCTGGCGCTGGCCAGTGAACATGCCGACCGGCTGGTGGTGTTCCGCGAAGGTCGCCTGCTGGAGCAGGGGGCGACGGAACAGGTGATTAGCCATCCGCAGCATAGTTATACGCAGCAGTTGCTGGCCAGTGTTCGTGAAAATTATGCCCCTGCCGGGAGCTTGCCGGTCACCGTGGCTGACAGTTCACCGGTGATCCGCATCTCCTCGGTGGCTAAGCAGTTTTCTCTGAGCCGTAAACAACAGATGCAGGCATTACAGGATATTTCTCTGACCGTATCCCGTGGGACCACCCACGCGCTGGTGGGGGAATCGGGGTCAGGCAAAACCACGCTGGCGCGAATTCTGCTGGGTTTTGAACAGGCGGATAGCGGCGATATCGAAATCAGCGGTCAGAGGACTTCCGGCCTGTCACGTGAAGGCTGGCGGCAGTTACGGCAGAAAATCCAGTTTGTTTATCAGAATCCGTTTTCCTCGCTGGATCCGCGCCAGACCTTATTCTCTATTATCGAAGAACCGTTACTGAATTTTACCACGCTGACCCGTTTGCAACGCCAGCAGCGGGTAGAGGAGGTGACTGTCCAGGTGGCCCTGGATCCGGCCCTGTTATCGCGACGCCCGCAGCAGTTATCCGGCGGACAACGGCAGAGGGTGGCGATCGCCCGGGCGCTGATCCTGCGGCCGGAGATCCTGGTCCTGGATGAAGCCACTTCGGCACTGGATGTGACTGTACAGTCGCAAATTCTGGCGTTACTCAGTGAGTTGCAGCAAAAGCTTTCACTGACTTATCTGTTTATTACCCACGATTTACAGGTGGTGCGGCGTATTGCTCACCAGGTCTCGGTATTGCGTGGTGGCAGACTGATCGAACAAGGCGATACGGCGCAACTGTTTGCCACACCGCAAAGCGATTATACCCGTCAACTGATTAACGCGATCCCGGCGTTCAGCCCGTCAGTGGAGGCAGTGCTATGAGCGAAAAACGGATAGGATTCTTTACGCGGTTGCTGGATAAAGCCCCGGCCGCAGAACGCTACCGGCTGGCGACGGAGCAGATCCGCCACGCGGAGGCGCTCGGTTTTGACAGTGCCTGGGTGGCCCAGCACCATTTCCATGAACAGGAAGGGGGCTTACCTTCGCCGTTGTTGTTTCTGGCTCATGTCGGTGCGGTGACCCGCAACATTCGTTTAGGTACCGCGATTATCACTTTACCGATGGAGAATGCGATTCGGGTCGCTGAAGATGCCGCGGTGCTGGATCTGTTGACCGGCGGGCGTCTGGAGTTGGGATTAGGTTCCGGAGGGACACCCAGCTCATTTGAACCCTTCGGACTGAGCTTTGAGCAGCGGGGGGAGGTGTTTGCCAACCATCTGGGCACCCTGCAACAGGCATGGCAAGGACAGGCACTGGCGGATACCGCGAATCACCTTTATCCGGCGGCCCCCGGGCTTGCTGATAAAATCTGGATCGCCACGTTTTCGGTGGCAGGGGCGGAAAAAGCCGGTAAAGCGGGGCACGGGCTGATGCTGTCGCGCACCCAGCCGAGACCGGAAGGCCAGCCAGAATTGCCGCTGGATGCACTGCAAAACCCAATAATTGATGCTTATCTGGCGGCGCTGCCGTCCGGGGTTGCCCCCAGGATACTGGCCTCCCGGACCGCTTTTGTCGCGGACGACCGTCAGTACGCCCGTAAAGTAGCATTGCCGGGTCTGACCGCCCAGGCCGCCGCTTATCGTCAGTCTGGCCACCAGTTAAGGGGCGAGACTCTGGACGATTTTATCGGTCAGTTTGATGCCCATATCGGCGATCCGCCGGATGTGCTCTCTTCCCTGTTACAGGACAGTTGCCTGTCCCGGGTCACAGATATCTCCTTCCAGGTGCATTCTGTGGAACCTGAACATGCCGACGTGCTCCGTTCTCTGGAGTTACTGTCCCGCTATATCGCCCCGGTGTTGCGCAAGCATGCGCCAAAGAGATTGTCAGAGAGGTCTTTATGAGTGAAATTTACGATCTGGTTCAGCAGTTATCCGCCATCCCCGCCGGCTCAGAACTGGCAGAAAGCCGGCAGATCCGTAGCGCGGCCACGGAGCATACTCAGGGCAGTTATCAGGCGTTATTTGGCGCCGGCAGCGATCACTTCCCTTTGTCACTGCGTGCACTGGTCGCGGCCAGTGTCGCGGGTTGGCACCATGCCGATGCCCTGCAACAGCATTACTCAATACTGAGTCACCCGTCAGAAACCTCTGCCCGGCTGGAGGCTGCGCTGGCCTTTGCGCACCGCCTGACGTTTGAACCGGTGGCGGCCAGCCCGGATGATTTACAGAAGCTGCAGCAGGCGGGCTGGGAGACTGACGATATTATTACCCTGGCGCAGCTGATTGCTTTTGTCAGCTTCCAGAGCCGCTTAATTCACGGTTTTTCATTGCTGACGGCACCTCAGGACGATGCTGTGGCAGAGCCGGGTCCGGTGGCTGCGGGGCGCTGGCATACCCATCCGCAGACCCAACAACACCGTCCGGCGCCGGTCGCCTTTACCCAGAAAAACCTGGGTTGGGAATCCTGGCTGGCGGCGAAACCTTTCGCTGAATTCAGCCCTGAGCAGCAGGAGACTCTGATTCGCTTCGGGCATCAGGATTCTGAATACTTCCGGTTACTGGGCCGTAACCTGCCGGTACTGGAACAGCGCACACTGACCGATAAGGGTATTTTCTACACTAATGGCGGTTTAGCCCGTGCCGAACGTGAGCTGGCTGCGGCCGTCACCAGCAAGGTGAACGGCTGCATCTATTGCGCCTCGGTACATGCCCGTAAGGCGTCACAATTGTCGAAGCAGCGGGATGATGTGGCATTACTGCTCCAGGTGCAGCCGGGAGATCCGCTGTCGGCAGGTCAGACTGAACGCTGGGAAGCAGAGATTGAGGCCGTGGCCGCATTATCCGTGACGCCACCGCAACTGACCACTGCACATCTGCAACGTTTGCGTGGACTGTCGCTTTCTACCCTGGAAATCACCGATCTGCTGCAGTCGGCCGCGTTCTTCGCATGGGCGAACCGGCTAATGCTGACTTTGGGCGAACCCTTTATTCCTGAGGAAACGGCGGAAGCGGCGGCGTAATCCGGGGTCCGGGGAGGTGGTCGCCTCCCCACAGGATCCTGAGATTCCCGACAACACTATCAACCTCTCCGGCGCCTGTTTACTTTGTTCTTTCCTCTGTTTCCTGCGCTCTGTTTTTGACAACCCCGGGATTTCTGCCGAAGGTGTGGTTCTCTGGCCGGTGGGGAGCTCTGCCAGGATAACCTGCAGGGCTTTGCTCACCTGAGTGAAAGTCAGGCTACGCAGGTTCTGTCCGGTATTTTAGCCACTCTTCAGTGCGCAGGACTATTAAAGCGTCCGGTGAGCGCTTATTATCAGCCACTGATGTTTATCCCTGACGGGAGATTACGATGTTTCAGGGAATTAAACGGCTGGCCGTCATACTCTGTTGCCTGCCACTGCCGGCGTTTGCGGGGTTGTACCATATCAATCCACAGCTCAGTCATCTGGTATTACACTGGCAGATGATTGGCGTCAGGGAATATCATGCGCGGCTGTCTGAGATTCACGGCGATGTCAGATTCGATAAGCAGCAGGATACACAGATTCATCTGCAGGCCAGCCTGCCGATTGCCAGCCTTGATGCCCATAACTCGTTGTTGACCCGTGCGCTGAAAAGCGCGTCGTTTTTTAATCAGTCTGCGTATCCGGACGCTTTCTTCAGCAGCAGCCGGATGGTGGCGCTGGGCAATGGTCGTTACCGGGTATTCGGCAGCCTGCAGATTAAAAATGTGCGCAAGCCACTGGTGCTGTATGCACAGCAGAGTGATATCTCAGCGCAGCGTATCCGGCTGTCGGCGCAGACCACCATTTCACGGCAGTCCTTCGGGATGGGGCAGTATCCGGCGCTGGTCAGCGATCCTATCCGGGTCGATATTGTGTTGTACGCCGACAGCGCACAGTAAGTGGCCGGTCACCTGCACGAGACAGGGTGGGTGACCGGCAGAGAAGACCCGGTTATTGTCCGCGCAGTTTAGGGTCCAGTGCATCCCGCAGGCCGTCCCCCAGCAGGTTAAAGGCCAGCACTGTCAGGAAAATGGCCAGACAGGGGAACAGCGCCACATGGGGGGCCATCACCATATCGGCTCTGGCTTCATTCAGCATGGCACCCCATTCCGGGGTCGGAGGCTGAGCGCCCAGGCCGATAAATGACAGGCTGGCCGCCGAGATTATCGAAATCCCGATACGCATGGTGAAATAGACGACTATCGACGACAGGGTACCCGGCAGAATATGTCGCAGCAGAATATGGCTGTCGGATGCGCCGATGCTGCGGGCCGCCTCGATAAAGGTCTGTCGCTTCAGGACCAGAGTATTCCCCCGCACCAATCGTGCGAAGGCAGGGACACTGAATACCGCTACCGCCAGGATCACGTTCGACATTCCACTGCCCATGATAGCAACGATAGCAATGGCCAGCAGAATGCCGGGAAAGGCAAACAGAACATCACAGATACGCATAATAATGCGGTCAGCCCAGCCTTCGTAGTAACCGGCAATCAGCCCCAGCAGAGTGCCAATCACCGAACCGATAGCCACCGAAAATACTCCGGCCAGCAGTGAAATTCGGGTACCCACCAATACCCGGCTGAAGATGTCGCGCCCCAGCGCATCTACCCCGAACCAGTGCACCAGTGTCGGCCCCTGATCCAGCCGGTCATAATCGAAATAGTTTTCTGCATCATAAGGGCTGATCCACGGGGCGATGATTGCCACAATCAGCAGCAGCAAAATAAACAGGGCTGCACCCATCGCCACCGGCTGTTGTTGAAAACGCTGCCGGAACTCCAGCCACGGGGTACGGGGCTGATGTTCTTTCAGCAGCGGCATCGCTTTCAGGGCCGCTTCACGTCGCCAGTTCTTCATTACTCTTCCTCAGCGGTAGCGGATTGCCGGGTTAATTGCCGCATACAGCAGATCAACCAGCAGATTTATCAGGATAAATTCAAACGAAAACAGCAGCACTTCGGCCTGGATTACCGGGTAGTCACGCATCGAGACCGAGTCGATGAGCAAACGCCCCAGTCCTGGCCAGTTAAACACCACTTCCACCACAATCGACCCACCCAGCAGAAAACCAAACTGCAGGCCCATCATGGTCACGACCGGGATCATGGCATTGCGCAGCCCGTGTTTGAAAATCACACTGAACTCAGAGGCTCCTTTGGCACGCGCGGTACGCATATAATCTTCCCGCATCACCTCGATAAACGAGGAGCGGGTAAATCTTGCCATCACTGCCGCGACGGCAGCCCCGAGGGTCAGCGAGGGTAAGATATAGTGCTGCCAGCTGCCGGCGCCGACCGTCGGCAGCCAGCCGAGCTGAACCGAAAAAATCTGCATCAGCAGCATGCCGAGGGCAAATGCCGGAAAAGAGATCCCCGAGACCGCCAGCAGCATTCCCAGTTTATCCGGCCAGCGGTTACGCCAGACGGCGGACACCACCCCAATCACTAAGCCAAATACGCAGGCCCACAACATGCTGGTAATCGTCAGCAGCAGGGTCGGCATAAAACGCTGGGCAATCTCCTGGCTGACCGGGCGTTTGGAGACCATCGACTGACCGAAATCGCCGTGCAGCAGCTGGACAATATAGCGCCAGAACTGTTCCGGTAACGGCAGATCCAGCCCGAGCTGGTGGCGGACCATCGCGACCACCGTCTCATCGGCATTGGCCCCGGCCTGCAAACGGGCCGGATCGCCCGGCAGCAGGTGGACAAACATAAAGACCAGCACTGCTACAATAATCAGGGTCGGGATCATCCCCAGCAGGCGTTTAATAAAGTAATTAAGCATTCACGATCCTGATGGCTGAGGCTGGCGTTACCGCCAGCCGGGTCGTTTACTTCAGATCCGCATCGTCAAAGTTAAACGAGGTATCCGGCATAATGTAGAAACCGGTTAGATCTTTGTTATTGGCCGAAACCAGTTTTTCCACCACCAGCGGGATCCACGGCTGATCTTTCCAGATACGATCCTGAGCATCTTTGTAGAGCGCGGTTTTTTGCGTGTCGTCGGTGGTTTTCAGCGCATCCGCCAGATCTTTATCTACCTGTGGATTACTGTAGAACGCAGTATTAAAGATAGCCGGTGGCCATGAGGAGGTGGCGAACAGTGGGGTCAGTGCCCAGTCGGCTTCACCGGTAGAGGCAGACCAGCCGGTATAGAACATTCTGACGCCGCTCTCTTTCTGGCCTTTATCTTCGACCTGCGCCGCACGTTGTCCGGCATCCATCGCCGTGACCTGAGCTTTCACACCCACCTGAGCCAGTTGCTGCTGAACAAACTGCAGGACTTTCTGGGCGGTGGTGTAGTTATGTGATGACCAGAGTACGGTCTGGAAACCGTTCGGGTAACCGGCTTCTTTCAGCAACTCACGGGCTTTGGCCGGATCATAGGCCGGTGCCGGGAAGGTCTGAGCATAGGCAATCGCCGGTGGAACGATACCGGTGGCCGGGGTGGCATAACCGGAGAAGGCCACTTTCACCAGGGCCTGACGGTTAATTGCGTAATTCAGCGCTTCACGCACCTTCGGATTATCGAACGGTTTCTGTGTCACGTTGAGGCTGATATAGCGCTGCATGATGGATGGCCAGGTGACCACGTCCAGTTTGCTGTCTTTTTTCAGCAGCGGTGCCTGCTCATACGGAATCGGGAAGGCGACGGTAGCCTCGCCGGTTTGCAGCATCGCAGCGCGGGTATTATTGTCTACCACCGGACGCCAGGTAATCTCATCCAGTTTCGGGTAACCTTTCTTCCAGTAGCCGTCCCATTTTTTCACTTTCATGTCGTCAGTCTGGTTCCAGCTGACAAACTGATAGGGTCCGGTACCGACCGGATGGAATCCGATATCCTTACCGTATTTTTTCAGCGCTGCCGGAGAGATCATCACCGCAGAGGGGTGCGCCAGGTTGTTGATAAAGGCCGAGAACGGCTGCTTCAGTACCACTTTAACCGTCAGTGGATCTACCACATCGGTATGGGCGATATATTTAAACAGGTTATAACGCTTCAGGTGGCTGTCCGGGTTACTCGCGCGGTCGAGGTTCACTTTAACCGCTTCGGCATTAAAGTCGGTGCCGTCCTGAAACTTCACGTTCGGGCGCAGTTTAAAGGTATAAGTCAGGCCGTCTTTACTGACGGTGTAGCTCTCTGCCAGTACATTCTCCAGCTTCATATTTTTATCGAAGCCAAACAGCCCCTGGTAAAATGACTTGGCGACACTCTGCGACAGGGTATCGTTGGCATCGTACGGGTCCATGGTGGTGAAGTTAGATAATACGGCAACCACAATGTCTTTGGCGGCAAAAGCAGGTAAAGAGACGGCACTGCTGCCGACAAGGCCGGCGGCTATCAGCCATTGAGCTGTTTTCTGTTTCATGGTCCTGTTCTCCTGTCGTTATTCTTATGCCAGGCGGGCTAAACCGCGCAGAGGGCAGTGTGTAAAAGTGAAAACTCAGTCACTATGATGGCCGCTTTCGGCCACAAAATGGTGTTCAGAGACCGGAATCATCGTCACCCGTTTCGGTGATTCTCCTTTCCGGTAAATGGCATTTGGCACTTCTTCGGCTCCGGCGCTGTACAGATGGCGCGGAGCATCCGGATCGGCCACCGGCACCGCGGCCATGAGTTTACGGGTGTAGGGATGACGCGGATTTTCAAACACGGCCTGGCGTGGGCCGATTTCGACAATCTGCCCCAGATACATCACCGCCACCCGATGGCTGATGCGTTCCACCACCGCCATATCATGTGAAATAAACAGGAAGGCGATCCCGAACTCCTGTTGCAGATCCATCATCAGGTTAATGATCTTCGCCTGGACCGATACATCCAGCGCCGAGACAGATTCATCGGCGATCACGACTTTCGGGTTGAGTGCCAGCGCCCGGGCAATACAGATGCGCTGACGTTGCCCGCCTGAAAACTCATGCGGATAACGGTTGGCATGCTCCGCCAGCAGACCCACTTTCTCCAGTAGCTCCCCGGCACGCCGGGCCGCATCGGGACGGTTCATCACGTTATGCACCAGCAGCGGTTCCATGATCGAAAAGCCGACCGTCTGGCGGGGATCCAGAGAAGCGTAGGGGTCCTGAAAAATAAACTGAATATCACGGCGCAGGTGCGCCAGCGCCGATCCGGACAAACTATCGATCCGTTGTCCGTTAAAGGTAATCGATCCCCCCTGACTTTCCACCAGTCTCAGCAGGGAACGGCCGGTAGTGGATTTACCGCACCCGGATTCACCCACCAGGGCCAGGGTTTCTCCGGCATAGAGATCAAAACTGACATGTTCCACCGCATGAACCTGACGCTCAACGCGGTTCAGCCAGCCGCCCCGGATATCAAAGCGGGTGACCAAATCGCGTACCTGCAATATCGGGGGAGCATCGCGTTTGACGGTATCCGGCTGACTGGCGGCTTTCACTACCTCACCCGGCAGGGGAAATTTGGCCGGCAGAGGCTGGCCGTGCATGGCTCCAAGGGTGGGTACTGCCGCCAGTAGCGCACGGGTATATTCCTGCTGTGGGGCCTGGAATAGCTGGCGTAGCGGGGCGGTTTCCACCTGTTTTCCCTGATGCATAACGGTAACACGATCAGCCATTTCCGCCACCACGCCCATATCGTGGGTGATAAAAATCACCCCCATATGCATCTCTTTTTGCAGTTCCCGGATCAGGTTCAGGATTTGCGCCTGCACCGTGACATCCAGTGCCGTCGTCGGTTCATCAGCAATCAGCAGCGCGGGGCGGCAACTCAGTGCCATGGCAATCATCACCCGCTGGCGCATGCCACCGGATAACTGGTGGGGATAGCGGGTCATGGTATCGGCCGCTGCCGGAATCCTTACCCGGTCCAGAAGCTCGCGGGCCTCTTTCCATGCCTGACTGGCGCTTTTTCCCTGATGCAGACGCAGTGATTCGGCAATCTGCTCGCCGACCGGAAACACCGGGTTCAGGGAGGTCATCGGTTCCTGAAAGATCATGGCGATATCTGCGCCACGGATCGTTCTTAACTGCTGTTGATCGGCGCTTCCCAGATCAAACAATGATCCGTCACGGCGTCTCAACCAGCGATCACCACTGACCTCGCCCCCGGCCTGCTGGATCAATCCCATTAACGCCAGCGAAGTCACCGACTTTCCGGATCCGGACTCGCCCACCAGTGCCAGAGTTTCACCATGGCTGACAGACAGTGACAACTGTTCCACGGCCTGAAATCGCTGGTTGTCGCGGCGAAAAGAGACCGCCAGGTTCTCTGCCAGCAACACCCGGTCAGGATCATGGAGCATTGTCGTATGGATATCAGTCATGGCAGCTCCTCAGAGTGCGGGCGGATTACGGTAAATAGCGACCTGCGGTGGTTCATCACCCTGAGCCGAGGCGCGGTACATCCCTTCGCTGTTAAACGGCAGGGCAATATGGCCGGTGGCATCGATAGCAATCAGGCCTCCTTCGCCGTTCAGTTCCGCGATGGTTTGCATCAGATGCTCACAGGCACTGTCCAGCGAACGGCCGGCATAATTGATTTGTGCCGAGATGTCATATCCGGCCTGTGCCAGAATAAATACCTCGCCGGTACCGGTGCAGGAAACTGCGACCTGCCTATCAGCATAGCAGCCCGCGCCGGGCAGGGGGGTATCGCCGACACGACCCACCCGTTTATTGGTCAGCCCGCCGGTGGAGGTGGCAGACGCCAGATTGCCGTCAGCGTCCAGTGCCACAGCGCCGACCGTACCAAATTTACTTTTGGGGTCAATAGGATCACCTGAGGCTACCGCAGAAGCGCCGTCGTGATCCCGCAAAATACTGTCGCTCTGCAACGCCTGTTGCAGTTGGGCAAAACGTTCGGGAGTAGAGAAAAAATCGGGGCTGACCTGCTCCAGCCCTTGTTCGGCAGCGAACAGATCGGCGCCCTGACCGGCCAGAATCACATGCGGGCTGTGTTCCAGCACTGCACGGGCAGCCAGTACCGGATTACGCACCCGGCTAACAGCAGCGACCGCTCCGGCCTGCCGGGTACGGCCATCCATCACACAGGCATCCAGTTCATGAGTGGCCTCATGGGTAAACACCGATCCTTTCCCGGCATTGAACAACGGGCACTCTTCCAGCAGCCGGACCGCTTCGGTCACGGCATCCAGAGCACTGCCTCCGGCAGTTAAAATCTGTTGTCCGGCACTGACGATATCCAGCAGGGCCTGACGATAGTATTGTTCTTTTTCTGGGCTGAGTGCGCTGCGGGTAATGGTCCCTGCGCCGCCATGAATGGCTATCGCGGTTTTCAAACGTGGCTGTCCTGTCATAGAGATTATAATAAGTTATAGTTATTTATGATTTTTTATACTTTTTGACTATAAAAACTGCAGCTCAGCTTGTAAAGCCTGCACTGTGTCCGTGCTAATACCCTTTTGTTATGAAAAGTAAAAAAAAACACTAACCAATCCCCCCGGCAAGGGAAACTACGTCGGCGGTGGGGATTATCGTGGCAGATCCGCATCTCTCACCGTGCCCGGGTGGCCGGGCAGTCGGCACAGAATGGCGGGGTTTAACAATTGTCTGGCGCCCTGATCACCGCTTAGCGCCATTAACGCGTCACGATAAATGGCGGTGAATCCGACAGGGTGGCCGGGATGTTGTTGCCAGAAGGGTCTGACCTGAGTCGCTCCGGCGGCTAGTGCCGCCGCGACATGATGATAATCGTCACTGACAATCCAGCCCATATCGCCCGGTACTATCAGCCAGCCTTTCCAGTCCGGGGTAGCTCTGACACCGCAGGCAATGGTCTCTCCGCTGCCCTGACTGTCAGCCAGTGACACCGGCAGGTTAAACCGTGCCGCCAGTTGCTGAACCGCGGTCTGTTGCGGCCGGGTGATTATTCTGACCGGAAATCCGGATACTATGGCCTGTTGCAGCGTCAGGGCCAGCAACGGTGTCGGTTGCTGCCCGGCATCCGGATATTCAGCCAGCAGCTTATCTCCCTGACCGCCAGCCTGATGAAAGCGCCGTCCTTTGCCTGCGGCAAGAATCAGGATGCCATAGCCATGATCTGTCGCTGAATACATTGCGCTGTAACCTCTGAATACGATGAATTCCATCATGGCATATTCTGCCATCGATTGGAGCAGGGTTGTGGGAAATGGGGCAGAGAAGGACCGAAAACAGGGGATAACAGCAGGTTTTTCGCAGGCAGTCAGGGGAAATCCCTACAGCCCGGCCGGAGTCGGGCTGCGGGGAGTATGCTTAGCGGTAAACTATTCCACCGTCCGTCAGAATCGCCTGGCCGGTAATATAATCGGAGTCATTGCTGGCGAGGAAGGAGACCAGTGCGGCCACGTCTTCCGGAGTCTGCGCACGCCCCAGCGCGATACCATCGACATATTTTTTATAGGTCTCACCTACCGGGGTGCCGGTAATCTCAGAGAAACGCTGATCAATTTCCACCCACATATCGGTACCGACAATCCCCGGGCAGTAGGCGTTCACCGTAATTCCGTCGCTGGCATACTCTTTGGCCGCGGCCTGGGTCAGGGCGCGTACTGCAAATTTCGTCGCCGAATAGACCCCCAACAGCGCAAAACCATCATGTCCGGCAATCGATGAGGCGTTGATAATTTTGCCTTTCTGCTTACGCTGCTTAAATTTGGCAGCGGCGGCCTGAATACCCCAGGTGACCCCGCCAATATTAATCCGCAAAATCCGTTCAAGATCTTCCGGCTGCACATCGGCAATCGCTTTGACCTGCGCAATCCCGGCATTATTGATCATGACATCAAAGCCACCGAGTGCCTGTTCCGCGTGATCGATCGCGGCATACACCTGGTCACGCTGGCTGATATCGGCGCTGAATACCGTGGTTTTTACCCCTTTTGCCGCCACTTCCTGCTGAACTGCAGCCAGTTTATCGGCGTTCAGATCGACCAGAGCCAGATTAACCCCTTCTTCTGCCAGACGCAGGGCAATGCCACGACCGATCCCCTGAGCTGCACCTGTGACTAACGCTGTCTTACCTTTCAGTCCACGAGCCATATCGTCCTCTCATTACGAATTAAGATGTGAGTAACATATTAGATCTGCTGATTGATATAAGCTTGATGCGAATCAACCTTTAGACTGTGCAAAAAGAACCGGCCAAAGGAAAGCATTTTTTGTCTGTTTTTTGATCGCCGTTTTTCTTTTTTATTTCATCTGGTTAATCTAAAAATCGCAACAGACTGGCAGGAGAGGCTTGTCTTACCCATTGGCTGGCGTTTTGCGGGGGGATGATTTTGTATTAGCCAGGATTAATGGATTTTGGCTCCGACGGGGGCCGGAGCACAGGGGAAAGAAGCAGGGAGGCCTCGCCCGGGGGGTCAGTCAGTTTTGAGCTGCGGGGTAGCAAAACGGCGGTTTTCCAGCACCGGCACGATCTGCCTGGCGTGACTGAGTCGCTGCGGATCGATATCGGCAAAGACTAATCCCGGGGCTTCTCCGGCACTGGCGACGATTACCCCCAGCGGATCGGCCACCAGACTGTTACCGATATTTTTCGGCCCGCATTCACCCACTGCGACCATATAACAGGTATTTTCCAGGGCGCGGGTGGTGGTCAGCAGCTCCCAGTGCCGTTCTTTCAGTGGGCCACGCAGCCAGGCCGACGGCAACACCAGCACATCGGCCCCGTCGAGCGCCAGGCGGCGTGCCAGTTCCGGGAAACGCACGTCATAACAGATCATCAGCCCGACCTGTAAACCTGCGACTTCCAGCAGTGGTGGCACCTGCTGACCGGCATCTACCCTCGCGGATTCCTGAACCGCAAAAGCATCGTATAAATGCAGTTTCTGGTAGCGCGCGACAATTTCCCCGTGGCGCAAGGCAAACAGGGTATTCACCGCCCGGTTATCGGCGGCAGGTATGTGCTGGGTAAAAATAGTGGTGAGTTGCGTCTTCTGGCTGGCGGCCAGCAGGCTTTGCATAAACGGGCCATCTTCCGGCTGTGCCGCATCGATAACATAACCCGGCTGGCTGTTATCTCTGGCAAGTATCGCTTCCGGCATCACCAGCAAATCAGCCCCTGCGGCTGTGGCCTGCTGCATCAGTGTCTGACAAACTGCGGCATTTTCCTGCCAGTCACGGCTGACGGCAAACTGCCCGAGTGCAACTTTCATAACCCTGTCCTGTATCGCGCGAATTTATTTCATCATAGAGAATTCCGCGTAGCGGGGCTATAGCGGTGGAGCAGGGGGGAGTTAACCCTGCATCCAGTCGGCGATGATTTTTTATACCGGGGCGCACAGATAAAATTATTCCAGCGGGTTTGAAAAAAAGTGAATTGAATGGTTTACGTCATCTACTGAACAGATCAGAAAACTCATCATACTGAAACAGAGACACAGAACAGCAGCAGTAACTCCACACAACCTTGCAGGTTACACTGGCTTCAGGTGAAAATTTATCTGGAGGTCTGCCATTTATTATCTCCACCAGACAGGGGCCGTTAACAAAAGAGACTACGAGTGCAGTTTTTAGTAGTGATGGTATAAACGCCGTATCCCTGGCTTCCCGGTTTTGACCCTTTTTATTTCATATTTTCTAACCTATTGATTTTAAATAGTGTGAATGAGTAGTCCGGAAAAAGGGTATTTTACCCATAGTCATTTAAAATCTATATTTATCAGGGGAATATTATATTAAGCTAACAGTTCACTGCCGCACAGGCAGCTTAGAAAATCACAAACTCTTCACGAAGTACGTCACCACTGTTCACTGCCGCACAGGCAGCTTAGAAATGACTCTGTTGCGACAGTGAATGTGTCAGGGGGTTCACTGCCGCACAGGCAGCTTAGAAAAAGGAAAGTATTGTTAGAAATTTGCCCCCACCGTTCACTGCCGCACAGGCAGCTTAGAAATTGAAAAAATGATTGATTCCGCAGTGGGATATGTTCACTGCCGCACAGGCAGCTTAGAAAGCGTTATGAAAGGTTTTGCGATTATATCAATAGTTCACTGCCGCACAGGCAGCTTAGAAATCATAAACTTTCTTTTCCACCGGAGATAAGAAGTTCACTGCCGCACAGGCAGCTTAGAAACACACCCACGGATTAGCCTGCCAGCTTTCTTTGTTCACTGCCGCACAGGCAGCTTAGAAATGCAGATGCACGCTCAGATGATGTGTACCGGTGTTCACTGCCGCACAGGCAGCTTAGAAACTTTAGATGGGCTACCAGCCTGCTCCCCAAGCGTTCACTGCCGCACAGGCAGCTTAGAAATTTACACGACAAAGGCGCATATAAAAAATAACGTTCACTGCCGCACAGGCAGCTTAGAAAAAAGACGAGCTAATGCTTATGCATTCTGAAGGGTTCACTGCCGCACAGGCAGCTTAGAAAAAAGGGACTATATCGTTTTTCTACAGATACCGGTTCACTGCCGCACAGGCAGCTTAGAAATTGTTGTTTTATCATAAGAAATGGCAGCAAAAGTTCACTGCCGCACAGGCAGCTTAGAAATTCGATAATTCCGCCGTCAGTAATGAACCGGCGTTCACTGCCGCACAGGCAGCTTAGAAACTCAGAGGCGGAGTATGGCACTGTCATTTCTTGTTCACTGCCGCACAGGCAGCTTAGAAATCTCAGGTCGGTGACAGGGTGCTGACTTATCCGTTCACTGCCGCACAGGCAGCTTAGGAAGCTGTATTAATCTCAAAGTCTGACATTTCGCTGTTCACTGCCGCACAGGCAGCTTAGAAAATACCCGGCGCTTATGCTCATACCACTCATGGGTTCACTGCCGCACAGGCAGCTTAGAAAACCGCGCCTAAAAAGGCGTACACAATGAGTAAGTTCACTGCCGCACAGGCAGCTTAGAAATTCATCATCAGGAACACGATACAGACTGCCCGGTTCACTGCCGCACAGGCAGCTTAGAAATGCGCATCGAGCGAATGCTGGCCGCCCGTGGTGTTCACTGCCGCACAGGCAGCTTAGAAATGATCCTGTTTAGGAACGCCCACAGCATCCAGGTTCACTGCCGCACAGGCAGCTTAGAAAACCGAAGCATAACACGATGGTCAGCGCCTTAAGTTCACTGCCGCACAGGCAGCTTAGAAAGTGGCAACAGTGGAAGGACTCGAACCTTCAAAGTTCACTGCCGTACAGGCAGCATAAAGCACTGGCTGGTTTGGCCTGAATTCAGGCCATAAGCTGTTGCAAGGGAAGTTCAGAAAAAATGGATTGAGGTATTATTTCAATCTCAGTACAGGATATCTGGAATTGATTATTCACCCCTGTCATTGATAGATAGCAGCAGACCAGGGCTGTTTTATACCGACCTCCTAAAATATCCGCCGTAGCGGGTCAGGGGGGGAGTTATCACGTTAACACCGAATTCAGCCAGTTGTCGTGCCAGTTCTGCCGGTAATGGACGGTCTGTAATCAGTGTTTCAAAGGCTTCGATACCCGCGATCCGCGCCGGCAGCACCTTGCCAAATTTGCTGCTGTCCATCACCAGCACTTTACGGCGGGCACGCTGTAATGCACGGTGTTTCATCGGTAATTCGTTAACATTGAAGCAGGTCACCCCCTGTTGCTCATCCAGCCCGGCCGCAGAGATAAACGCCAGTGTCGGGCAAAAATCTTCCAGCATCTGGTGCAGGCCGACCGGGGTGAAAATCGCATTATCAGGATGAAATTCACCGCCACTCAGGATAACGCGACAGGTCGGTTTTTCCTGCAGGGCCAGGAAGGTATTCATGGATGCACAAAGCGCGGTGAACGGCAGCGCAGCATTAATTGCAGAAACGATTCGCGCGGTGGTGGTGCCGCAGTCAAAAAAAACCGTATCGTCTTTTCCTACCAGCGAGGCGGCCAGCAGTGCAATCTGCTGTTTTTGTTCTGTGTGCTGATTTTGCTGGTCAGAAATAAAATAACGTTCAGGTTCCTGGCGGGTCGCGCTGACAATATAACCGCCCAGCAACAACAGCAGTTGCGGATAATGACTGAGATCACGGCGAATCGTCATCCCCGAAACCCCGAGCAATTCTGCTGCCTGATTCAGATGAATACGTTCCGAAACTCTGAGTTCCTGCAGCAGGATTTGTATGCGTTCTTCGCGTTTTGTTTCCATAACTCTGTCTGTCCTGATGAGCGGAGGTACTGTTCACCCAAAATATCCTCCGGGATTATGCGCAGGTAATTCGAACCAGTACAAATACTAAGTCAACCAGACTGAGAATTGATAGATATCCATTGCTGATATTGTCTCTATTCCGGCTATTGTGGTTTCAATATATTAGAGTATTTTATGTAATTACGATGGCTTGCCTGGTTTCCATTTCTGAAATCGCCTGGTTTAAGGGAGTATCGATGGCTGATTCGTTAACACCTTCAGAACTCAAGACTATTTTGCATTCGAAACGCGCAAATCTTTATTATCTGCAATACTGCCGGGTATTAGTGAATGGGGGGCGGGTTGAATATGTCACCGATGAAGGTAAAGAATCGCTTTACTGGAATATCCCTATTGCTAATACCACTGCGGTATTACTGGGAACGGGAACCTCCATCACTCAGGCAGCGATGCGCGAATTTGCCAGAGCAGGCGTACTGGTGGGATTTTGTGGCGGCGGCGGAACCCCCTTATATGCCGCCAACGATGTAGAAGTTAATGTTTCGTGGCTGACCTCTCAAAGTGAGTACCGGCCGACAGAATACCTGCAATATTGGGTGAGCTTTTGGTTTGACGAACAATTGCGGCTGGCTGCTGCAGTGGCACTTCAGCGCAGCCGAATCAGACAGATTGAAAAGCACTGGTTGGGTAACGGAGTGCATAATGAAGATGCCTTTACTCCGGAAAAAAAACAGTTACAGCAATTGTTATCCAACTATCAGCAGAATTTATCCACCAGCAGAAATACCACTGAGTTATTGGCTCAGGAAGCTGTTATGACCAAAGCGCTTTATAAATTAGCGGCGAATACCGTGAATTATGGCGAATTTGTTCGGGCGAAGCGCGGTAGCGGTATCGATATAGCTAACCGGTTTCTGGATCATGGGAATTATCTGGCTTACGGGCTGGCTGGAGTGGCTTGCTGGGTCATTGGCCTACCCCATGGTCTGGCAGTTATGCATGGCAAGACACGTCGCGGCGGGTTGGTATTTGATGTGGCAGATATCATTAAAGACGCTCTGATACTGCCGCTGGCGTTTGTGGCTGCAATGGAAGGTGATGATGAACAGGAATTTCGTCAGCGTTGCCTCAATGCCTTCCAGAAGGCACAGGTGCTGGATGTCATGATCGATACTTTGCAATCTACGGCGCAGCAATTACATCAGGCGGACAAATGAATATCATGCTGGTGGCGCAGTGTAATAAACGCGCTCTGCCGGAAACCCGGCGTATTCTGGATCAGTTCGCGGAAAGGCGAGGGGAACGGACCTGGCAAACGGCAATTACCCTTGAAGGATTAAACACTTTAAGAAAACTATTACGAAAAACAGCGCGACGAAATACGGCAGTGGCCTGCCACTGGATTAAAGGGGCAAATCAAACCGAACTGTTATGGATTATAGGCAACCAACGGCAGTTTAACCGCCAGGGGGCAGTACCCACTAACCGCACAGCGCGGGATATTGTTAAAAGCAGTAGTGAAAATCAGTGGCACAGCGCGGAGAGTATCAGTCTGCTTGCTGCAATTGCGGGGCTTTTTCATGACTTCGGTAAGGCAAACAGTTTATTTCAACGTGGCTTAACGGGGCTTCACAAAGGAACTCAGCCTTACCGTCATGAATGGGTGTCTTTACGATTATTTCAGTCATGGGTTAATGGCCGACAGGATAAAGAATGGCTAACGGCACTGGCTAACATAAGCGCTGAGGATGAAGCCGCGATGTTAAGTCAGTTGGTCAGGGATTCATTAACCTCTCAGAATCTTCCTTTTGCCGGCCTCCCACCGCTGGCGACTACCGTTGGATGGTTAATTGTTTCCCATCACCGGTTACCGGCCTGGCAGGGAGCCGATGATAATCAGCCTGATTTACAGAGTATTGATGGCTGGCTTAACCATTCGCTCGATGCCGGCTGGAACGCCGCTAATCATTGGCGGCCTGATCAAACTGCTGCTGAATTTCAGGCAGTCTGGACTTTTCCTGCCGGAACACCGATGCGCAGTGCATTATGGTGCGCTAAAGCCAGGAAGTTCGGACAACGCGCCCTGAAGCTACCATCACTTTTGCACCATGGCATGTTGTCAGACGGCTTTACCAGTCATCTGTCACGGTTGGTATTAATGCTGGCTGACCATCACTATTCATCGATGCCTGCCACCACCGGCTGGCAGGACAGGCATTATCCGGTATATGCCAATACCGATAAAAAAACATCACAGCTTAAACAGCAACTGGATGAGCATAATATCGGGGTAGGCCAGAATGCGTTATTACTGGGGCGGAGCTTACCTTATATTCGCCAGACTTTACCGGCCATTACCCGGCATAAGGGTTTTAAGCAGCGTAGCGGAGATGAAAAATATCTCTGGCAGAATAAAGCCTTTGATTTGACCAGTGCATTACGAGAGCGCAGTCAGCAGCAGGGTTTTTTTGGGGTTAATATGGCGTCCACCGGATGCGGAAAAACCTTTGCCAATGCCAGAATTATGTATGCGCTGGCAGATGAACAGCAGGGCTGCCGTTTTACTGTTGCACTGGGATTACGGACACTGACATTACAAACTGGTGATGCTCTGCGGAATAAACTTTGTCTGCAGGAGGACGATCTGGGGGTACTGATTGGTTCTGATGCGGTGACGCAATTGCATCAAAAAAATCAGGAAATGCAGCGAAAAAGCCAGCCACAGGACTCTGGCAGTGCTTCTTCAGAAGCACTGTTTTCTGAACATCATTATGTCAGTTATCAGGGGAGTCTTGATGACGGGCGGTTAAGTCACTGGCTAAAAAACAGCACGGTGATGAATAAGTTACTGAGTGCCCCGATACTGGTCTGCACTCTTGATCACCTGATTAATGCTACCGAGGGCGTACGCGGTGGTAAACAAATTGCGCCTATGCTACGCCTGCTGACGGCAGATTTAGTACTGGATGAGCCGGATGAATTTGGTGATAAAGATTTACCGGCATTATGTCGTCTGGTTTACCAGGCCGGTATGCTGGGAAGTCGGGTACTGTTGTCGTCAGCAACGTTGCCTCCGGGGCTGGTTCAGTCCTTATTCAATGCCTATCGTCATGGTCGCGAGCAGTTTCAACAAGCCTGTGGCCAGCCGGGACAGCCAGTAAATATATGCTGTGCCTGGTATGATGAATATCGGGTACAGCAGGCAGACCTCTCTGACGGTAAAAGTTTTTCTGTTCAGCATCAGGCATTTGTGGAACAGCGTATTGTCCGGTTGCGGGCGTCCCCTGTTTTTCGTCGGGCAGAACTGATTCCATTACCGCAACACGGCAATCGCTTACCCGAGGTGGCAGAAACTACTGCCGCTGTGCTGTTGCGGGAAATGCAGCAACTGCATAATCAGCATCATCAACAAAACCTTCAGGGTATCAAAATCTCCTTCGGGCTGGTCCGCATTGCTAATATTGAGCCTCTGGTGGCGATAGCCCGCCGGTTGATCAGTTCCTCTCCGGCCGCTGATTTCCGTATTCATTATTGTGTTTATCATAGCCAACACCCTCTGGCGGTACGTTCGCATATTGAACAACGTCTCGACTCGCTGTTGACCCGCTACGATCCACAGGCCATCTGGCAGGCCCCGGAAGTCCGCCAGTCGCTAAATAATTTCCCTGAGAAAAATCAGTTGTTTGTGGTGATTGCTACTGCGGTGGCGGAAGTAGGCCGCGATCACGACTACGACTGGGCGATTGCCGAGCCCAGTTCTGTGCGCTCGTTGATCCAACTGGCGGGCAGGGTTCGGCGGCACCGGCCGCATGTGTGTGAATCAGCCAATGTCCTGATTTTAGAAAAAAATGTTAAAGCGATGAGGGGAAATGAGATTGCCTATTGTCGGCCTGGCTTTGAATCTAAAGATATACGACTGAATAGTCATCATTTACATGACATCCTGAAATCCGAACAATATCAGATAATAAATGCAATTCCCGCAATACAGGAACGCAAACCGCTGGATCCTTGTAATAACCTCGCCGACCTGCAGCACGCAGCGTTGCGGCTTATATTACAAGGCAGGAAGGACCGCCATGACTACTATGCTGCACTGTGGTGGAAAACCAGCACTACCTGGAGTGCAGAGCATCAGCGGAGAACGCCGTTTCGTCAGTCGGCACCGGAACAGCGCTATTGGCTGGTGATTGATGAAGAAGGTGAGACACCACAATTTTGTCTGCCGGATACCGAACAGGGTGGCTGGAAAGTTCAGGGGCAGTTTATTCCCTGTTCGCTGAAACTGGCTGACCGGGTAAGTTGCTGGCCGCAGAATGACTATCAGGACGTTTATCTGGGGCTGTCGGAGGATTTAGATATGCCGCTCTCTGAGGTCAGCCTGAAATTTGGTGAAGTGAGCCTCAGTGAGAAAGAAGCAGGTGTATGGAATTATCACCCACTACTGGGAATATTCGGCGCACCCGAATGAGTGCACCACTACCTGTACGGCAGTAAATTATAATCACTACTGATTATTTCTAAGCTACCTGTGGCGGCAGTCACACCATCATAGAGAATTACTACTGTAATAAACAGTTTTTCCTTATCTGGTTATATTACAATTACAACTGATTAGGTTCGTTTTCCTTGTTGCAGTAATTATTAGGTGATAATATCGCCACATTATACGGCTGTCTGGATATTGTAATGAAACGAAACACTACGGATAAAGTTGGTAAAATCATATATTTAATCGCATTATGTTTGATTGTTTTAAAACCATTGGTTCTTCAGGGTAATGATTTTCTCGTAAAAGACCATGGATCAGTTTCTTTGTTTACTATCGTCTTATAGAGAAAATCCCCGGGGCTGGTTTCCCTGGAACATCTTCAACGAGGAGTAGTTTATGGCATCAGAGGATCTAACCAGTCTTATCATCTCCTTTGTCGGGAATCGCCGTCAGCCGAAACTGGAAGCCTTTGATAAAGACGCTGAGAAAAAACTGGCTGCCGTTAGTGATGCAACTGAAAAGGCTGCCCTGCAACAGGATATAGCATTGGGGCGCCAGGCGTTGCAGGCACGCTATGAAGTACGGCAATGGTTAACCGATGCCGCCAGTCGGGCAGGGCAGATTAAACTGGTCACCCATGCATTAAAGTTTACCCATTCTGATGCCCGCGGTAGCAGCTTGTTTAGTAGCTCTGATCCAGACCTGCCACACCGTTATCTCTCCACTGCAGCTCTCTGTAATCCGGCCATTGATGCGGTAGGTAATGCAGCGGCACTGGATGTGGCCAGATTACTTCAAACGGAATATCAGGGTGAAACCCTCATTGCACAGATTAATCGCGGTGAGTATTCTGCTCTCGCAGCACTGGCAGAGGATGAACAACAGCTCACTTTGTGGGTTGATGGCTTTAAACAGGTTGTCATTGATAACTCGCCGGCATCACATACCCTGGCGAAACAGCTCTATTTTCCGGTCGCAGAACATCAATATCATCTGCTCAGTCCGTTATTTTCTTCGGCTTTGGCGCAGGCTTTACATCAGAGACTGGTTGATGCCCGTTTCAGTGATTCCGCTAAAGAAATCGCCGCTGCATTCAGAAAAGGAAATTATCACCCTTTGCCGCGGGTGAGTTTTCCGGACATCGCGATTCAGAAAGTGGGAGGTACTAAACCACAGAATATCTCTTATCTTAATAGTGTACGTGGTGGCAGTGTCTGGTTACTCAACTGCGCCCCGCCTAACTGGCTGAAACGTCAGCTTCCCCCGCTGAATATCCGTTCGATTTTTGAACGCTACAGCCAGTTTAGTGGGGTGGCGCGTCCGGTGATCCGCCGCTTACAGGGGTATTTGCTGAAAGTCAGGGATAAAACCAGTACGCGAGAAGTACGGCAGCAGAGACTCGAATATACCGATGAAATTATCGATATTTTATTTGGCTATGTGGCGGGTATTCAGAATGCGGATTATCCGCCCGGCTGGAGTGCGGACGCACAATGTCGTTTACCCCGTCCACAGCAACTCTGGCTGGATCGCGGCCGTGCTGAAGAGGATGCTGAATTCCGGCAGAATCGGGAACAGGATGACTGGAAACAGCAGATCGGGCTGGAATTTGCTGTCTGGCTGAATCATCAGTTGGAGCATAAGAACCTGACATTCGGGGTGACAGAGCAACGCGAATGGAAGGCATTATTCAGACGCCGTTTACGGGAATTTGAAGATGAAGACACGGAGGTTCAGCCATGAGCTCGTTGATTATTTTGCGTCATCTCTCAGTCGAAAACGCTAATGCTATTGCCGGATTGACCTATGGTTTCCCGGCGATCACCCATTTTATGGGGTTTACCCATGCCTTATCACGAAAATTACAGATCTCTCATGGCCTTAAGTTAGAGAAATGTGGGGTGATTTGTCATCAGCAACAATTGCAGGCCTATTCTTCCGGGTACGACAATGTATTCGCGCTGACCCGTAATCCGTTAACTAAAGAAGGTAACACCGCTGCATTTAATGAAGAAGGGCGGATGCATCTTACGGTGTCACTGCTCATTGAATGTGAAGGGTTGATTAGTCACGGGCAGGCCGGTATCCAGGCGCTGGAAAATGAATTGATGAACTTGTGTCTGAGTCAGCGTTTAGCCGGAGGAATGATCACCGGTATCCGGCAGGTGCAGGTTGTTTCCTGGCCGACAACATCGCGCGAGACGCGGCGGGTGATGCGCCGGTTATTACCCGGGTTTGCACTGCTGGACCGCTCTGAGCTGTTAGAGGCCCACTATCAGACGTTAAAAAATACCAACCCGCAGACCGAAATGATGGATGCATGGCTGGATTTTTATGTACTTAAGCAGCATTCAACCGGACAGGGGGAGGAAGGGGATGTGCCATGGGAATATCAGGCTAAACCTGCCAGTGGTTATCTTGTGCCACTAATGTGCGGTTACCGCGCAATTTCGCCACTTTATCCGCCAGGACATGTCAGCCGCAGCAGAGATACCGGGACACCTTTTCGTTTTAGTGAGGCGGTGTATGGTGTTGGTGAATGGCGCAGCCCGCACCGGATTACCGATATTGAAACACTATTATGGCAGTACCAGCACAGGGATGATTTTTATCTTTGTTGCGGCAGCCAGCCGGTTTCTCCCGAACATTTCGAATTTAATGATGAAGATTAACTTACAGGAATAAGCTCATGGCAAATTTAAAAACAGCTTCTGTTCTGGCTTTCGAACGTAAATTAGCGAACTCTGATGCGATTATGTCTGCCGGTAACTGGGGGGAGCAGGAGTGGTTACCCGTCACGGTTCGTGAAAAGGCGGTACGCGGGACTATCTCGAACAGGCAAAAAAATGCTATCGCCAGCGATCCGGCAAAACTCGATAATGAAATCCAGAAAGCTAATTTGCAGCGTGTGGATGTTGCTGCGTTACCGTTTGATAAAGACAGTTTAAAAATCAGTTTCACCCTGAGGGTCACCGGTAATTTATCTGAGCCGTCTGTTTGTAATGATCAGGATTATCAGGCCGCTCTGGCTGGGGTTATCACAGACTATATTGATGAACATGGCTTCACCGAACTGGCTTCCCGTTATGCCGAAAACCTTGCTAACGGGCGTTTTTTATGGCGTAACCGGATTGGTGCTTCAGCATTAAAAGTCACGGTGACCGCAGGGCAGGACAGTTTTGAATTTAATGGTACAGACTATAATCTGCGTGAATTTAGCCAGCCTTCAGGCCGACTGGCAGATTTAGCTGCTGTCATTGCCCGGGCACTGTCAGGTAACAGCTTTGCCTTATTGCAGGTTGAGGCGATTGCCTGCCTGGGAAATGGCCAGGAAGTATTTCCGTCTCAGGAACTGGTGCTCGACAACAACAGTAAAAAAAGCAAAATTCTTTATCAGGTTGATGGCGTTGCGGCGTTGCATTCACAAAAAATCGGCAACGCATTACGCACTGTGGATAGCTGGTACCCGCAACAGTCAGAATCTGAGCTGGGGCCGATTGCCGTAGAACCCTTTGGGGCTGTCACCAGCCGTGGGAAAGCCTATCGTCAGCCAAAACAGAAAATGGATTTCTACAGCTTACTGGATAACTGGGTGATTAAAGGCAAAAAACCAGAGACGGAACAACAACACTATGTGATGGCGGTTTTAATCCGTGGTGGTGTGTTTGGTGAAAAGAGCGAATAGGGAGTGGCAATGGACCATTATCTGGATATTCGAATTCTGCCAGATCCGGAATTTAGTACCAGCGTACTGACAGACGCTCTGTTTGCAAAATTGCATCGTGCATTGACACAGGCCGGTGACGGGAAAATTGGAATCAGTTTCCCGCTGGCAGGGAAAACCCCCGGAGAATTACTGCGCTTACATGGTACCTTACCGGCACTTTCTCAGTTGGAACAACTGACCTGGAGAAAAGGGTTAAGCGACTACACTTCAGTCAGTGATATTCAGGCGGTTCCTCCGGTGACAAAGTACAGAACAGTGCAGCGGGTGCAGGTAAAGAGTAGTCGTGAAAGATTACTCCGCCGTTCGGTAAAAAAAGGCTGGATAACCGAAGAAGAAGCCAGGATCAAGCTGGCTGACGTCACAGAGAAGCGCAGCCAGTTGCCATTTATCCGGGTCAACAGTCTTTCCAGCGGACAAACATTTTTATTATTTATCCACCAGGGACCATTAACTAATTCACCGGTTGACGGCGTTTTTAGCGCCTACGGGCTAAGTGCAGAAGCCACCATCCCCTGGTTTTAACCCTCTTTTTTTAATAAATTCTAACCTGTTGATTTTACAGGTTAGGATTTTATTGTAATAAAAAAGGGTATTTTCCCGAATCTGAACAATTATCTCTGAATATCAACGCATTGCTGTATTATGCTAACGGTTCACTGCCGCACAGGCAGCTTAGAAATGATACACAAAGACAGCCTGCCTCAGATTAAGGTTCACTGCCGCACAGGCAGCTTAGAAATTGCGGAACTGGATAACGATGACAGCTTACTGGTTCACTGCCGCACAGGCAGCTTAGAAACGGTCCGCCATATTTCAGCGCCAGCAAACAGAGGTTCACTGCCGCACAGGCAGCTTAGAAATGATCGGGGTGAAGTGTTTGAGGATTCGGGTTGTTCACTGCCGCACAGGCAGCTTAGAAAAGTTACGTGCCTTACGGGCTTCATTCAGGGTAGTTCACTGCCGCACAGGCAGCTTAGAAACACCGCGAGTGTTTCCCGATCTGCTCCTTCAGGTTCACTGCCGCACAGGCAGCTTAGAAAACAGAAAATATTTCCTGCCACTCAGCTAATGTGTTCACTGCCGCACAGGCAGCTTAGAAATACAGCGGAATGTAACGGTAAGGCGCCAGGAGGTTCACTGCCGCACAGGCAGCTTAGAAAGTGGAACGGATGCTCGAAACCACCGATGCGACGTTCACTGCCGCACAGGCAGCTTAGAAATCCTGGCTCGTATAAAAAGGTATAATTGATGAGGTTCACTGCCGCACAGGCAGCTTAGAAATCATCAGTCGGTACGATGATTGACGATTCAGTGTTCACTGCCGCACAGGCAGCTTAGAAATGCTGAACTTGAACCAGAGACCTGGCGATGAGTTTAACTGCCGTACAGGCAGCAATCCGCTGGCATCAGGAAAAAACTCTGATGCCAGCTTTTCTGTCGTTTAATTGTTTACATTGGTTATTGTAATTGCAGTCACTGCCGGTATTTCAGGTCTCTTCGTCTTCAGCTTTTTTATAGGGAAATTTAATATGGCCGTAACGGACAATCAGCACTGCCACACCCAGTAACACGATAGCTAACGCATACCAGACAATCTCCTGCGGACGGATATCGCTGGGTTCGGTCATCAGATGACGGGCAATACCGACCATCGCGATATACAGCGGCATACGTACCGGTAACTGGCCCATTTTCCAGTAGGTTTCGGTCATGGAAATAAATTCCAGATACATAAACAGTAGCAGGATATCGCTGACCGTAATATGTCTGTCCATCACCATACTGACTACATGGCTAAGTGAGGCAAAGATGGTCGACAGCAGGATAATCACTAAGCCGCCTTTTTCGACCAACGAATGGATACTTCCGGGGAACTTCATCTTCAATCTCCGCAATGATAACTGGCGTTGATAGCGCCACAGCGGACTGATTTTATAAAAAATTTTTCCGTCAGGGGAAAAATTACTGCTACCAGCTATTGCTAAGCAGCTTGTCAGCGGCACTGACTCACTGCCCGTGACGACAGCAGCCTTCGGCTAAAACAGCAATGATTGCTGTAAAAAACAGCAACTAAAACCCGAATGCTGGATAAGCGGTCACAGATACCTTATAATCCCCGCCACTCAAAGGCCCCTTAGCTCAGTGGTTAGAGCAGGCGACTCATAATCGCTTGGTCCCCCGTTCAAACCGGGGAGGGGCCACCAGAATTCACCTGTTAAATCAGGGCATTAAGCCACTCTTCGGAGTGGCTTTTTTGTTGGCTGAATATCCGTTGGCGGTGGTTTCCGCTTCGGTCTGGCCCTGCGGCACACGCACGACAACGGTAACGGGTTTCAACTGATCCGCGATGGCGTCCAATGAACGGGCCAGCGTACCGGATTCCCCGGGTAATCTCCCCATTTTTAACG
>NZ_DDVT01000002.1:0-108909 GCF_002345795.1 Tatumella sp. UBA2305 | reverse complement strand
GGCGGGTTTTTTGCTTTCAGAAAGCCGAACCCGTCATCGAACAAGGTTCGATATACTCGCCTCATCCCTGAGGCTCGCCCCTGCGGGGTTGGGCTGGCGCGCAATACAACTGTGTTCCCGACACAGTTGTCCGGGTTCGGGCACCATTATTTAGAAGAACCCGCCTCTGGCGGGTTTTTTGCTTTTGAAAAGCCGAACCCGTCATCGAACAAGGTTCGATGTACTCGCCTCATCCCTGAGGCTCGCCCCTGCGGGGTTGCGTTGGCGCACAATACAACTGTGTTCCTGACACAGTTGTCCGGGTACGGGNNTTGCTTTCAGAAAGCCGAACCCTTCATCGAACAAGGTTCGATATACTCGCCTCATCCCTGAGGCTCGCCCCTGCGGGGTTGCGCTGGCGCACAATACAACTGTGTTCCTGACACAGTTGTCCGGGTCCGGGCACCACTCATTTAGAAGAACCCGCCTTTTACAGTGACATTCCTGATTAATACGTTGTGACAGAAGAAAGACAGGAAAAACACCGGAAAACTGGCAGTTAATGTGGTTTCGGCTCCGGGTGTTCAACTGATGACTACCCGCATGAAACCATCATATTTTGTAGAATAACGTGTTAGTCGCAATCGGTGACTGCACAAAGCCAAAGTATTCGTAGAACGCTTTAGCCTGCTCATCAATTGCATGTACCATAATAGCCTTGATGCCGACCTGAGCCGCCAGATTTGAAACGCGTACCACGGCATCATTCAGCAACCATTTCCCGAAGTTATTGCCCTGAGTAGATACGTCGACTGCAAGTCGGCCCAGCAAAACAACGGGTACAGGATCGGGCATATTCTGTCGCAGGCTACGACTTAAGCCGACATGACTCACTGAGCCTGTCGCAATGGAATAATACCCTACCACACACGTAGTGCCTTCAGGACAGATGACGAATGTACGGGAAGCATTGAGATGCTGATTCTTCATCGCACGTCGGCGAAGCCAGTCATCAAGTATCTCATTCCCACAATCGAACGAGTGAAGGACATGCTCTTCTGTCAGTAAAGCAGGCGCAGTGACATTTATTTCCATTCAGGTTTTACATCCATCAGCCGCTGACGACCTTCAACATTCTGCACAGGGGCTTCGAGCTGTCTGATGAACTCCTGATAACGGGCATCATCAAGAACGAACACGCGCTGGTCCAGAATAATGTTCCGGGCCTCATCAACAGCCCTTTCAATGATGAAATCAGTACGGTTTTTATTAACCAGACTCGCAGCGTAGTCGATCACTGCGCGTTCTTCATCCGTGGCACGGATATTGATTTGCTTATCACGAACGGACTTACGGACAGTAGTTGGCATAATTACTCCTGTAGGTAGCAAATTGCTATACAATCATAGTAGCCCGTATGATAGCAAATTGCTATACATGGTTTTTTCATC
Source organism: Tatumella sp. UBA2305 (assembly GCF_002345795.1). Classification (NCBI taxonomy): domain Bacteria; kingdom Pseudomonadati; phylum Pseudomonadota; class Gammaproteobacteria; order Enterobacterales; family Erwiniaceae; genus Tatumella; species Tatumella sp. UBA2305. Next base: position 107,479 of record NZ_DDVT01000002.1, on the reverse strand, counting down.
AGAAGCTGAAAGAAAAAGTGCCATACTGAGCTAACGCATGAGGGGGGTATAATGATATGAATCCGCTACGAAATTGCGTAAATGGCTGTCCGGAAAATGCCATGGCGACACCGGGCTTTGATCAAAAAATCAATAATGTGAATATTCCTGCTCCGTCTTTTATTGCATCTGGCATTGCGCTGATACCATGACGATCTGTTGTGTTTCAGAAACTGACACGCACGTGTCCTGTTATTTTTGAGGCGTTTTTTTTGCTTTTGCAAAGCCGAACCCTTCATTAAACAAGGTTCGATATACTCGCCTCATCCGTGAGGCTCGTCTGTTCTCCTGGCCTGTTGTTACTGGCTTATCGCATTTGCAGAATAATCACATTACTGCTTGCAGGATCGGTGCGTTCACGAAGTTGTTTCACTGACTCCTGTTTCACGGTCGTACCGGTATTGCCCCAGGAGGTTCTGATAAAGCTTAATACATCCGCGATTTCTTTATCAGAGAGTTGCTTGCGAAATGGTGGCATTCGGTAAGCGTCCGGCATACCATCAGCAACAACCCTGGCTGAACCATTCAGGGTCACATTTATGGATGACGAATCATCAACCAGCATGGAGGTCGCCCCTGCCAGAGGGGGGATCCACGGAGCCTGGCCCTTACCATCAGCAGCATGACAACTGCTGCAACGCGTCATAAAGGTCTGAGCACCTGGCGTTCTCAACCTTTCGGATACGGTCAGTTTGCTCATGGTAGAATCATCATAATGCCACTCCTGCTGCTGATTATTGCTACCTGCCGGGAGGGATTTAAGATAATGAGCGATAGCTTTCAGGTCATCATCACTCATGTACTGTGTTGAATTATTGAAAACATCAGCCATTGAGCCGAAAACAACACCGTGCTGATTACGTCCGGTTTTCAGGAAAGTAAATATATCTCCTTCACTCCAGCGTGCTAAACCGGTGTTGGCATCACCTCGCAGGCTGGGGGCGTACCAGCCATCCAGTGATGCACCCGCCAGAAAATGTTCACTGGAGTCATCCAGGCCTTTTTCATTGAAAGCCAGGCTACGGGGGGTATGGCAACTGCCACAATGTCCCGGACCTTCGACCAGATAGGCACCCCGGTTCCATTGCGGATCCTTCCCGGCTTTTGGCTGCCACGAATTGGTTGGGGTAAACACGGTATTCCAGAATGCCAGTGGCCAGCGCATATTTAATGGCCATGGTATATCGCTGGGTTTATTTTGCTGGTTAACGGGTTTTACATCCTGTCTGAACCAGGCATAAAGTGCGCGGATATCCTCATCACTCAGTTTTACATAGGAAGGATAGGGCATAGCGGGATATAGCCGGTGCCCATCCTTAGCCACCCCTTTTCTCACGGCACGATCAAAATCTGCAAGGCTGTAGGAACCAATACCTGTCGCAGTGTCCGGGGTAATGTTGGTGGTATAGATATTACCGACGGGGGTGGCCATCTTAAGGCCACCTGCGAAAGGCGCTCCGCCAGGGATACTGTGGCAGGCAACACAATCACTCAGGCGGGCAACATATTCTCCTTGTTTGAGCAGTTCTGCCGTTGATGCATCCATCTTATCACTGGAAGCAAAAGGCGAAGAGGGTTCCCGCAACGCCCAGGCGGCACAGGTAATGATAACGATCAGCAAAATAAACAGTGCAATACCAATCCTGCGTTTTGTCATTTTGTTATTCTCCGTATCGGGTCAGGATCAGGTAAAGTCAACGCGGGACAATGGCATGCTACGCACCCGCTTGCCGGTTAGCCTGAACACCGCGTTGGCTACCGCAGGTGGAACAGCGGGAAGTGGTGGCTCACCAATACCTCCCATCTTCTCTCCACTTTCAACAATCTTCACATGGACTTTAGCCATCGCAGACGGAGGTAAAATAGGGTACATATCATAATTACGCGCTACAGGTTGCCCCTGTTCAAAAACACTTTCTTCCAGAAGCACCTGTGACAAACCCAATGCAACGGCACTGTTCACCTGCGCCTCAATGATGGCCGGGTTGACGATGCTGCCAGGGTCAATGGCCTCCCAGACGTCATGGACTTTCACTTTGCCATTGAGGATTGAGACCTCAGCGATAGCAGCAGCTTCGGTACCAAAGGGAGAAGCCATTGCAATGCCACGCGCGCGCTGAGAGCCATCCGCAGCAGTGAAAGGCCCCGGTTTCCATCCCCCTGACAAGTCAACGACAGCATTCAGAAGAGTGGTCAGCCTTTTATTCCCCTGCAATAAATGCAGCCGCAGTTCGAACGGGTCTTTACCGCCAGCATGAGCGATTTCATCAAGGAAGCTTTCATAGAGAAAATCATTCATTGAATTACCCACGGATCGCCAGTAACCCACCAACACGGGACCCTTTTTATAGATTTGTGCGATGCGTCGGTTTGGTATGGCATATGGCTTATGAGTGAGCCCCTCAACCGCTGTCTCATCCAGTTTTTCTCCCCGCTTACCTGCGATTCCTTCAGTAGGGCCTTCAGTAATCGTCACAACGTCCAGTGCGACCGGGTAACCTGCTTCATCAAGCCCGGCATTAAAGCGCACCGCAGCCATTGGGCGACGGGTATCGCGTAAAAACTCCTCCTCGCGACTCCAGATAACTTTTACAGGGCGTCCAACCGCCTTCGCTAACTGTATCGCCTGGGGGTAGACCATGGCTGTGTCATAAACAAAATGTCTGCCAAAGAAACCACCAAGCAGTGGAGAATGAATAAAGATCTTTTCGGCAGGTAAGCCGGTTCGCTTTGCTACATCAGCCTGAAACATTTCCGGAGCCTGATTTGGCATCCACAATTCAAGAGAACCGTCGGCGTTAAAACGGGCCAATGCAGAAGGGGGCTCTAACTGGGCATGATTGAGATATTGCGAGTGATAAGTTGCCTCAATCTTACTGTGTGCTTTACCCATTGCTTCATTAACGTCTCCCTTCGCTTCAGCCTCGTCTCCATTACCGGGTTCTTTAGCCAGAAGTTCGGCAAATTTGTCCGAGGAAAAATCTGCTGGCATATAACGATCACGCTCATTTTCTGCAGGCTCATTCCAGCTGACCTGTAATGCCTCGGCGGCTCGTTTCGCCTGCCACCAGCGCTCAGCAACTACGGCGACTGCACCAGGTAAACGATGAACAGAGTGAATGCCCTTCATGGCCGTCACCTGGGTTTCGTTACGGATTTCGCCAGCCGTCAGACCGATTCGTGGTGCATGCTGAACTGCGGCTTGCAGCATGCCCTCAACTTTACAGTCGATGCTATAGATAGCTTGTCCTGTCGATTTGATATGCATATCAAGGCGGGGAATGGGTTTACCAATCCAACGAAACTGACCGGGGTCTTTAAGTTTAACCTCTGCAGGATCAGGGACTTCAATATCCATAGCCTTGCCTGCAAGCTGGCCATAGGTTAATGAACGGCCAGAAGCAGAATCGATCACTTTACCGGGCTCAGTAGTCAGCGATGCTATGGGGGCATTCAATTCTGTAGCAGCAGCCTGAAGTAACATTTGACGAGCCAGCGCCCCCAGGCGACGCATCGTGTGGTAACTCATACGTACCGACATGCTGCCACCGGTAATACGAATACCAATATCCATCACCTGATATTCAGCACCTGCGGGTGCATTCTCGACAATGAAGGTCGCCGGATCAGCATCCAGTTCTTCACCGACTATCTGTGCCATAGCGGTAAAAATACCTTGTCCACCTTCAACAAACGGGCAGAGAAAACGAATACTGTTATCAGGGCGGATTTCAAGAAATGCGGGGACTCGTGTCCCTGGCGGCAGGGGATCCTTAGTCCCCTGAGCTCTTGCCTGACCAACAGGCAGACCAAAGCCCAGAACAAACGCACCAACAGCCGTTCCGGCAGACGCGAGCAGAAAGCGACGACGGGAGAGGTTGGTCGCCTGGCCATCTTCCATCTGGCTTAATTTGCGGGAAAGAAACTCAGGAAGTCTTTTCATTCCTCACCTCCTCACTGGCGACTTCATGAATCGCGGCACTAATTGCGTTATAGGTACCGCAACGACAGAGGTTGACCATAGCGGCGGCAATTTCTTCCTCTGTTGGGTGTGCGACCTGCTTTAACAGCGCGGTTGCTGCGATAACCTGCCCGGACTGACAGTAACCACACTGAGGAACCTGATGCTTTACCCACGCAGCAACGACACGTTTACCTACATCATCTGTATCAATCGCCTCAATAGTCGTAATATGTTTGCCCTCCAACTTGTCGATGGGAGTTACACATGAGCGAATTAGCTGCCCATCTACCATCACTGAGCAGGCTCCGCATTGTGAAAGACCACAACCATATTTGGTACCCGTCATACCAAGATCATCTCTGATGACCCATAGTAGTGGGGTATCGCCCTCAGCATCGATCTGAACGGTTCGGTTATTGATAAGAAGTTCCATAGCTCTCCGGTAAATAATGAGTTTGTTATTATTAAAGTGGATTCACCCGTCAGATGGGGCAGCGAATCCATGGTGGCAGAGTCAGGCATTACAATGTAGAAGCGTGGGAAACCCGATTTCCACGACCAATGACCAGTGAGGAAATCACCAATAAAATAATGCCGCCGGTAAAAGAAGCGATGACGGAGATATGGTCCAACAGTAGACCGCCAAAAGCGCCCCCCAGCATGATCGACAACTGAATACAGGCGACCATTAATCCGCCGCCGCTTTCAGGTTCATCACTCATCGCCTTAGCCAGCCAGGTTGACCAACAAACAGGCACCGCAGCATTTACCGCGCCCCACAGAACCATCATGCAGGCGACTCCGGTAACGGACTTATCCATCAACAACATACCGAGCGTTGCAACAGCCATAACCACAGGCAGCCATCGCAACATGCCATACAAGTGTTCTTTTTCGAGTAAGCGTCCGGCAGCCCAGGTACCCATAAATCCTGCTGCACCTAATCCCAGCAACAGTAATGAAAGTTGGTCAGCCCCGGCCCCGGTTTTAGTTTCAAGAAACGGGCGAAGATAGGTAAAAGTTGTAAATGCCCCGGCGAAACTAAACATTACGGCCAGCATGCCAAAACCCACATTACGACGCTTCAGCAAACCGAATACCCGGGAGACCGGAATCGCTTTTTTCGGAGGCATTGCCGGAAGACTCACTAATTGCCAGATAATATTGATAATCACCAACGGGACTAAACCCCAGAAGACAGCTCTCCAGCCAAGCACACCACCAAGCCATGCACCAATAGGGGCAGCAAATGCGGTAGCCAGAGAATTTCCCATATAGATCATTCCCAGGGCTTTGGGGACCAGGTTTTCTGGCACTAACTGTAATACTGTGGCCGTAGAAAGTGACCAGAATCCACCAATAGCCATTCCTAAAAAAGCCCGGGCGACCATCAGCAGGGTGAAATTAGGTGCCAGCGCAATCATTATTAATGAACTCAGCATCAACAGGGTCATGGCGAGTAAAATGTGGCGACGGTCAAAGCGGCCAGAAAAAGACGCGATTAAGAGACTGGTAAATACAGCAAAAAATCCTGACACGGAGATAGCTTGTCCTGCCATGCCCTGAGTGGCATGAAGGTCATCAGCTATCGGGGTCAGTAAGCTCACAGGCATAAACTCTGAGGCTATAAGCATGGCAACACAGAGTGTCATGGACCCAACCGCGCTCCACATTTGTTTATGGGAATGGTGTGGTGTGGACGTCGAGATCGTCATAAAGTCCTCTTGGAAAAGGTTTTCAATCAAGTTGTTTGTATGCAATGGATAAGAAATATGTCAGGAGAATTAATAAAAAAAGTAGGAATTTGGTGGTGATACCAGTTTATCATTTTGATAAGTAACAATGACTATAACATTTAAATTTGTTTCTTATAAATGAAAGTGGCTAATAGCGCTTGTTAGTATTATTCATTAATCTGTTGGTGAAAAAGTGTCATGATAAATAATGTTCAGGGGTGGAATTTGATTAAACCCGGAAAATCGTCATCTGTTTGTTTGGGTGGGGTTTTCATCAGTGAAAGTCTTTTTAGGACGCTGTCAGCAGGCTGATTAATTTTTTGCAGGACACTATCAAGTGCAAAATCTCGATATTCAGGTTTTAAATGAAGGATTGAACTGGCTAACAGAACAGGATATTTGGCTTTGTACGGTATTGAGTACATTTGGTTCTTCCCCTCGTCCTCCCGGAACGATGATGGTTATCCGGCAAGACGGAAAGTTATGTGGGTCACTATCCGGGGGATGTGTTGAAGAAGACTTCCTGATTCGGATTCTTTCTTCAGAGTTTAGTCTTGCATCACAGGTCGTTCGTTATGGTGACGGAGGTTTAACGCCTGACCGAAGCCTTCCATGTGGTGGGGTGCTGGATATTCTGGTTGAAAAACTCCCCCGGGGAGAAAACAGTCTTGCCTATCTTCAACAAATGAAAAACGCAATCAGTGGTGCTTTAACACTGAAAAAGAGTATTGAGTTGCCCTTACCCTGCACACACCTTCAGCCATGCAGCTATTCGAGTAGCACCATCGCACATTATGATGCTCACCAGGTCAACCTGACACTGGCTGCCGCACCCAGACTGATTATCGCTGGCTTATCCGTCGTTGCCAGTTTTTGTGCAGGTTATGCTGTTTCATTGGGATTTGAGACGATTGTGTGTGAAAACCGTCCGGAGGCTTTAGCCAATTTTTCCGGTAGCCTGGGAAATGATGTAAAGGTCATTGAACAGTTTCCTGCCAGCTATCTGGAAAAATATAGCTGCCATGCGAATACTGCTATTGTTTCATTAACACACGATCCACGTATGGATGACCTCACAATAATGGAAGCTATCCATACTCCAGCGTTTTATATTGGAGCAATGGGTTCGATAAAAAATAGCATGCGTCGCTTTGAGCGTTTACGCGATATAGCTGAACTCACAGATGATGATTTGCAGCGAATTCATGCACCGATTGGTTTACCAATAGCCAGTAAAACTCCTGCTGAAATCGCTTTATCGGTGATGGCAGATATTGTGCGACATAAAAATGGTAAGGCAGGATGGCAATAGATAGCCCCCTGCACTATAGATTCTGCCAGTCAACATCAGGGCAGGTATTTGATTAGTTGAATTTTAAAGATGGAGCTCTGTATCGAAGAGCATCCACTACCATTGAGAACACCGTAGAAGGCTGGCGACGAGTTGGGTAATACAGATAATACCCTGGAAATGATGGGCACCAGTCTTTAAGCACGTGAGTCAATTTTCCTTCTTCCAGATAAGGTGAAAATTCTTCCACAGGGAGTCTTGCTATTCCAAGTCCGGCGAGAGTGGCATCCACTATATGTACCGATGTATTAAAAACAATCTGTCCATCGACGCGAATATTTATCTTTTTTCCGCCATTTTCAAATTCCCATTTATAAACCCCACCTGCGGTAACCATTCTCTGATTTATACATTTATGATGAGTTAAATCACGAGGGGTTTTCGGGAGTGGGTTTTTAGAAAAATACTCAGGAGAAGCTACCACTGCCATATGTGAAATTGGTCCAATTGGAACTGCAATCATATCTTTTTCGATGGTGTTTCCGAGGCGTACTCCGGCATCAAACCGTTCCGTTACAATATCGGTAAAACCATAATTGATGTTAAATTCAATCCTGATGTCAGGATATTGATGCATGAGTGGCGATAGCTTTGGTAATAATATTGTACGCAGAACGTGATCGCTACAGGTAATACGGACTTTCCCTGCGGGTTTATCCCTTAGTTCCGTCAGGTTTTCCAACTCACTCTCGATGTTATCAAAATATTGCCCAATAGACTTAAGAAGTTTTTCCCCCTCAGCTGTTGGTGCGACACTCCGGGTGGTTCGGGTAAGGAGCCGTATCTGTAGACGAGACTCCAATGACCTTACAGATTTACTTAAGGCTGACTGCGTTACTCCTAACATCGCAGCAGCTCGTGTAAAATTACCTTCACGCGCAACAGCGATAAAGTAAATTAAATCGTTCAGGTTTCTCTTTATCATATCCCCCCTTTGGAAAAAACTTCAAACCGTGCTTATAGCATTATTCAAAATACTTTATTAACGAACATTCAAGCGAACAATCTCATAGTGAGTTTAAGTAATTTCCAGAATATTTCACTTTACAGGACATTGATATAATTAATCAATCGAGATAATTCAATGAATAATTTCTCAGCTGAGATGGCCAACTAACAATTTAAATACACACAACATCATTTACCAATGGGGAATCACACAAAAAGCTAGTGGAGAGAATATAACTTATGCACTTGCTAATGTGTTGCTTAATACCAGATGGACGTTTTGCAAAACCATCTGGTTAAGTGCTGTCAGTTGGTCAACAGTTGTTGAGCTGGATAACTATCCGCACATTGTTTAAGAGCGATGAGCTGGCCATCCTTCACAGTCCAAAGGTGGGAAAAGCGCACATCTGCTTTTCTTCCATCTTTGCCAACACCGTGATATTCGCCAAAGACAAACACATGGTTATCCTCATCGCCGAAGTATTCCTGTGGTTCCGTACTCCAGGATGCAAACAACGGCATGAACTGTTCAAAGAAATCCTTCATCGTACTGTCGTGGCCATAATATATGCCACCCTTCGGGAATCCAGGTGCTATATCCCAAACAATGTCCGATGAAAACAGTTCTTCAATGATTTCCGGTGCAGCCCCAGATTCGTATAGCCGCCGAACAAGAGAAATATTATCAATCTTAGACATGTTCACTCCTTAAAATCATCTTGAGTATTTAAAAAAAGTAGTGACTTATTTTTCGCTGGCCTAAAGCGATGACATATCAATGACGAAACGATATTTCACATCACCTTTAAGCATACGATCATAAGCCTCATTGATCTGCTGGATTTGAATAACTTCAACATCTGATGTAACACCATGTTCGCCACAGAAATTCAGCATTGCCTGCGTTGATGCGAGACCACCAATAAATGAACCTGCAATAGCTTTGCGTCCAAATACCAATGATCCTGCAGAAACAGCTTCATTAAGCGGCCCCATATACCCAACCAGTACCAGAGTGCCGTTAAAATTCAGTGTTGGCAGGTACGGATTGACATCATGTTCATACGGAACGGTATCGATAATTAAATCGAAACTTCCTGCTACTGACGTCATCTGCTGATGATCAGTCGAAAGCACCACATGATCTGCACCAAGTTGGCGGGCATCATTCTCCTTACCAGGCGATCGGGTAAAAAGCGAAACTTCAGCACCGAGTGCTTTAGCAAGCTTCAGAGCCATATGACCAAGCCCACCCAGCCCGACAACAGCAACACGACTACCGCGGCTAATCTTCCATTGCTGAAGCGGCTCCCAGGTGGTGATTCCTGCACACAATAGCGGTGCAGCTCCTGCCGGATCTAATCCATCCGGAATGCGTAGTACAAATTTCTCCTTAACAACCATCCGTTTTGAGTAACCACCATAAGTAGGATGATGGTCATATCGGTCGGTACTATTATAGGTAAAGGTCGCCCCCTCAATACAGTGCTGTTCAAAACCCTGACGACATGGATTGCAATGCTGGCAGGAGTCAATCATACAACCAACACCAATAGTATCGCCCGGTTTAAACCGCGTAACGGCATCGCCAACCTTTACAACTTTCCCGATAATTTCATGTCCGGGCACAACTGGATAGCGCGTATATCCACCGTGATTTCGTGCAATATGAAGATCGGTATGGCAGACACCACAATAGAGAACATCCAGAACAATATCGTCCTGCCGCGGTTCACGTCGTTCGAAAGTAAAGGGGACCAGATCTTGCTCCGCAGAATGAGCGGCATAACCAAGAATTTTCATATTAAAAACCTTCTGTATATTCTCAGCTCTTTCCTGCGACAAACTGATTAGTAAGCTCAGCAACTCGTTTACCTAAATGCTTAGCTGTATTGAGATCGCTCTTAATCGGTGAAAGTTCCGGGGATTCGTCTTTTGAAAAGGCCATTGCACCTAGCCAGCTGCCTACACGGTTGAGTTCTTCATCACTTTTACCGGGGAAAAGATCCAGCCCTGCCCAGATCATGCCATGCTGAGCGGCAAACAGGGACAGCGTCACCAGTGAATTAAGCTTATCTCCATGCTGTGAACCAGAATTCGTAAACCCGGCTGCAAACTTATTACGCCATGTCTGCGGAACCCATGCCGTTCTGGTTGAGTCTTCCATAAATTGCTTAAAGCGAGCACTGACTGTTCCATTATAGGTCGGCGAGCCGAAAATGATTGCATCGCTTTCGGCAAGTTGGTCCCAATCAAGAAGGCCATCAGCCACGGCGATTAGTCGTGCTTCTGTGTTAGCAACGCTGCTCACGCCTTCAGCAACTGCTTCTGCTTGTTTTTTGGTATGGCCATACCCGCTATCGTAGACAATTGAAACAATCATGTTTCTTCTCCTGCATGATGAATAGTTAAGCAATTCTGCCCTGGTACAGCATCAACTGGAAGTGGCAGGTTGGTTGAACAAATATCAACTTAAAGTTGATAATGAACGGCAACTCTATGGATAATCAAAACACGAGAATGGTCTGGAGGAACGTATGGATTCATCACATCAGGTTAGAAAAATTTATTCCTTTATTAACGCGGCGGATACTGGAAGTTTTGCAGCGGCAGGGCGTACTCAGGGGATTACCTCAGCGGCAGTGAGTAAAAATGTTGCCAGTCTGGAAAAAGAGCTTGGCGTGCGCCTGTTTAACCGAACCACCCGGACACTTAAGTTGACCGAAGAAGGTGCCGCTTTCCTGCGCGAAGCGAGAGTAGCATTGACCGCCCTGGATGCTGCTATGAATAACGTGGCAGCACAACGCTCAGAACCACAGGGTCGGGTACGTATTTCAACCAGTGTGGCAATTGGACAAGGACAGCTTATGCCGCTGATCCGCGGACTTCTTTCACGCCATAAAGGTCTGTCTGTTGCCGTCGACTTTGATGACCGCATGGTGGATCTGGTTCGTAACGGTTATGACCTTGCATTACGAGGAGGACATATCCACGATTCGGCATTGATTTCACGCCCTGTATGCCGTCTCAACTCGGTGCTCGTAGCTTCAACTGATTACCTTTCCCGGTATGGGGTGCCTCGTACTCTTCCTGAGCTTGCGCATCATAAATTTATTGCGCGTCGTTTTTTAGGGGGAGCTGTCGATCCCTGGAACTTTATATCTCATGATGGCAGCATAACGACGATGATACCTGCTGAAAATGCTGTTTTGACGCTCTCTGCACCTGAAGCTATAGTCGGAGCAGCCCTTGATGGTATTGGTGTCGCCCAGGCTGCAGTGCATCTCGCTTTTGAGCATTTATTATCTGGTAAGCTTAAAGTTATTATGCATGAGCAACACCACCCGGGAAACTATGAAATGGTGCTTCAATATCCACACCGGGCTTTGATCGCTCCTCGCGTAAGAGTGACCGTGGATTACCTGCTGGAAATGTTTGCCGCGAATGAGGCATTACATGTACCTCTGGAATCACTCATTTCTTTCTCTGTATGATGTCAGGTTATTTGTATCAGATATAGAATGACGATTACTGCTAATGAATACGGCCTCCAGGGTGGTAATGAAATATTGATATTTTCTCCGAAGTCAATGTCGGGGGAAATCATGCATCCAGTATTTTTTTACTAACAGGAGAAGAATAACTGGCGACGTAAATATAACCATTGCTGGCATAATTCATCAACTTTATAACCTGGAGTTGAAAGGTTTTTTCTAAGCCAGAAAAATTCTGGCTCTCTGATTTAGCCTGATATTGGTAGGAGAATAAATCAATTCACATTTGTGAATTCGTCTCAATATGGCATTGAGATAAATAAAATTATATTTTTCCTACTGTTTACTAAGCTAATTTTTTAGTTGCGTTACTTATTAAAATTTAACCAGATTCACGTGTCATGATTTGTATGTTAATTAAATGATTAAAGTGTGTCGGTATAATTATAAAATACTCTTATTTGCGTGAAAATACTGCCCGGGGGAGTCTTTTTAATAGTTATCGGGGAAGTTTTCTTGATTGGTTCAATGTTTATCTCTTTCAGTTTATTTAGTTCGTTTGCCGCTGACCTTGGGCTTTCTTATCATTCAGGATATAAAGGAGAATACAATGCAATATAAATTTTTGGGCCGGACCGGACTACGTGTTAGCCGCATAGCTCTGGGGACTATGAATTTCGGAGAATTAACGGATGAGGAGTCGAGCTTTAACATCATGGATCATGCTATCGATGCCGGTGTCAATTTCTTCGACACAGCCGATGTATATGGCGGCCCGCAATCTCCTGATATCGAAAAAGGCTATGGGACGTCTGAAGAAATTATTGGCCGTTGGCTGGCTAAAAGCAAAAAACGTGACAACATTGTGTTAGCCACCAAAGTGTACCAGCCGATGGGTACAGGTCCTAACGATAAATATCTTTCTGCCTACCATATTAAACGCGCTTGTGAAGCCAGCCTGAAAAGACTAAACACTGACCACATCGACCTTTATCAGATGCATCATATTGATCGCTCGACTCCGTGGGAAGAGATTTGGCAAGCGATGGAGCAACTTATCCGTGAGGGTAAAATCACTTATGTTGGAAGTAGTAACTTCGCTGGCTGGGATATCGCTACGGCGCAATACACCGCCACAGCGCGCAATCTGCTGGGGATTGCATCAGAGCAGAGCTCTGTATAACCTTACACAACGTACTATTGAGCTTGAAGTGATCCCGGCAGTGCGTCATTTTGGCATTGGTCTCATTCCCTGGAGTCCGATTGGTATGGGGCTACTTGGCGGAGTATTACGTAAAATCGCCAATGGCCGAAGAGCCTCATCTTCCTTACAGCAACAGATCAATCAACTACGACCTCAACTGGAAGTTTACGAGGCATTATGTGACGAGCTGGGTCAATCACCGGCCGATGTTGCATTAGCCTGGCTATTACACAACCCGGTGGTGACGGCAACAATTAGCGGGCCGCGCACTGTTGAACAGTTGCAGCAGAATCTTAATGCTCTTTCAGTCAAACTTACGAAAGATACGTTAGAAAAACTCGATGAAATCTGGCCGGGCCCTGGCGGTGAAGCCCCTCAAGCCTATGCCTGGTAATCGACTCTTGTAATTTTTATTCAACCAACTGCCTAATCTCTGGGCTGGCCGAGGAGTTATGTATCATGAATGCCATTAATGATAGATGTCATTCTGGCTACATTCTGGATTGTCAACAAGGGCAGAGCGACCAACGGCAACTCTTGATGTTTCCAGGATATCTCCGGCCCACAACACCTGGCCATATTCCAACGATGGATAACATCAGATGCGTTGAAGTCCTGACACCATCAGGACCCCGAAAAGATTTATGAAGCATTTCTGGCGAGTTCGCGGAATGTGCAGGCGGGCCACTCTGGTGTCCGGTGAAAGATGTCGTGTGGGAATGTTGAACTAATTACAGATAACCGATTGAGAGTCAGTAAACCTTAGATTGTTCAGCTCAGTTGATTAACCGTCTGGTCATTTCCCCCTGTAACGAAGGGCCTCCACAAAAGCCATAAAGGCCGGAGAGCCCTGTCTACGATGGGGATAATAAAGATGGAAGCCCTGGAAGGTCGGACTCCAGTCAGTCAGCACTTGCATCAGTACTCCGTTGGTGAGATGGGGTTCGACCATATAGTCAGGAAGGTACGCAATACCAATACCATCCAGTGCTGCATTCAACTGATGAATGGTGCTGTTAGCCGTAAATTGTCCGGTCGTCTTCACAGTAAAATGATGATCGCCTTTTTCAAACTCCCAGGCATAGATTCCGCTAGATGCCGAATGGCGTATATTAATACAGTTATGCTGAATAAGATCCTGAGGAATTTTAGGCACTGGATTTCGCAGAAAATAGGCAGGGGTGGCGACGGCAGATAACCTCCAGTCCGGGCTTATCCTGACGGCAATCATATCCTTGTCTACTGATTCTCCCAATCGGATGCCGGCATCAATACGTTCGCGGACAATATCCGTAAAACCATAGTCTATACTGATTTCAATCTGGATATCCGGGTAGGTTTCCAGAAATTGGGTTAACACCGGACGGATAAGGTATTCAACAACATCATCTGAACAGGTGAGGCGAATGGTACCCGCAGGTTTACCCTGCAGCGCACTCATTTTCTCCAGTTCGTAATAGATCTGTTCATACAACGGCCCGATGGCATTGAAGAGCGTTTCGCCTTCCTCAGTCAGGGCAACACTGCGGGTGGTTCGTGTCAGCACCCGGTATCCTAGTTTCTCTTCCAGTGCCTTGATGGTGTGACTCAGAGCCGAAGGTGTGACGCCAATATCCGCCGCCGCACGGGTAAAGCTGAGTTGTCTCGCCACTCTCAGGAATGCCTGAAGATCATCCATACTGTTTTAGCCTCATTTTCACGTTATCCCTTTTATATTAATTCAATTCATGACTGTATGCTATTTACCAGCAGAATGTTCTTCCTGATGAGCATTTTGCGGATAAAGAGATGATTATTGATTTCCTCTCATAAGGGAATTAACTTTCCGTTATTAATCTTTCCCGAGGCCTCCATTATAATTATCGCTATCAGATGACCATTTTATTTAAAATCTCTGAAAGATAAATATGTTCAGAAAAATTATTATTCTTTCCACTCTATTCTCTACCCTGTCTCTGCCAGCAATGGCTACAGATAATGTCCAACAGTCTGTGACACAAAAACCGAAAGGCGAGGTCAGCGTCAGCGGAGCATCGACTCTGGATACGCTAACAAAGATGTTGGCCAGAAAATCAGCGGATTCTGGATCATCCAATTATCGAATTACCTCTGCCGGTGGAAAAAATAAATTTTACGGTACTGCCGTTATTTATTAACTAATGTCATATCTGGTATGTCACCTTGGTTTCTGAATACCATTCAGATTGCCATGCAGGCCTTAATAAAAGGAACAGTCATCCAATGAATAACTTCAGTTTTTATAATCCGGTTCGTATTTATTTTGGTCGGAATCAAATTGAGCAGATTGCCATAGAAATTCCGGCCTGTCGGCGCGTGATGATTGTTTATGGTGGTGGAAGCGTAAAAGAAAACGGGGTCCTGAACAGTGTCAGAAACACGTTGAAAAATGTGACAGTATTTGAATTCGGTGGTATAGAGGCGAATCCCCATTATGAAACGTTGTGTCGGGCGATTGAGGTCGTCAAAAGTGAAAGCATTGATTATCTTCTGGCTGTCGGCGGTGGTTCGGTAATTGATGGCACAAAATTCATTGCCGCTGCGGCCTGCTATGCGGGGAGTGCCTGGGATATTATTGAAAGTCAGGGCGAGGTAATAAAAGAAGCACTTCCTCTGGGATGTGTGCTGACACTCGCGGCGACAGGTTCTGAAATGAACTCCGGTGCTTCGGTGATGAAAGCGGCTACGGGAGACAAACTGTCATTTCATTCAGAACATGTGTTCCCGCGTTTCTCTATACTGGATCCGACGATTACCTACAGCCTTCCTTCGCGGCAGTCAGCAAATGGCGTGGTAGATGCATTTGTCCATGTTCTGGAACAGTACATTACCTGGCCGGTCGATGCCCGCTTACAGGACAGAATGGCGGAAGTGTAGTGGCATACTGAATTTGGCCACCTGAAAAGAGGTGATATCATCACCTCATAGTCAAAACAGGTGACATTATGACCGGACGAACCAGAAGAACTTTCAGCCGTGGAAAATTCTGTCGAAGTGATAATCACTTTCACTCTATACATCTTAGCTTTGATTCCGGGATATGATGTTTCATCAAATTTCATAAAAGCTCTTTGAAATGCTTTCCCTCTTTTTGTGTGACATTATAGATGCCAACGCCCGCCAGAGATTTACCATTAAAATCATTGTTTTCAGCTAATCCTGAGCGTTTGCCCGTGGCAACAAACAGTTCAGACGGTGGATTCGGGTCCCGGGGTTTATCAACCAGTAATTCGCCATCAAAACCATGAAAATCAGAATCCTGTGGCAATAAATTCTTTTCTGAAAGTTTGAACCATGGAAGGACACTATCCCAGCCCCAGTCATCACAACCTTGTTTTTTCCAGTTATCATAGTCTGAAGGCAGGCCACGAATATAGATCATACTGTTCATGGATGAAGGTCCACCCGGGGCTTTACCACGAGGGACGTGAATGGTTCGTCCCCCTAAACGCGCGTGTAGCATGGAGTAAAAATTCCAGCTGAACTTTTTGCTCTTATATAAAGTGATTATTCCGGCAGGTGTCTGAATACGCGGTGTATCATCGCGACTGACAACTGTCGGTGATATATTCACAAACTAAGGTGTTTTATGGCTCATTCATTAAAGTTTAGCGCTAACCTGAAATGGCTGTTTACCGAACTTCCTGTTGAGCAGCGTTATGATGCTGCGGCAGCGGCCGGTTTTAAGGCCGCAGAATTTGCCTGGCCTTATGAACACCCTGTTTCATTTTTCAGGGGACTGCTGGCAAACAGCGGATTACAGCAGGTACTGATTAATACCCCGGTCGGTGCGGCGGGTTCAGTGAAAGCTTCCGGTCAGGCCTGTCATCCGGACAGTGTGGCTGCGTTTATCGCAGATATGGAAAAGGCTATCGAATATGCATCCGGCCTCAGTTGCAGGACCATCCATCTTCAGTCTGGTATTCGCCAGCCGGGGGTCAGTGATGAGGTTTGCTATGCCACTCTGGTGGAAAATGTCAGCACGGCCGCTGTACTGGCCGCGAGGGAGAATATCGAACTGGTTCTGGAGGCGATGAACCCCCATGATAACCCGCAATTTATTCTCCATACTCAGGAACAGGCGCTGTCTGTAATTCAGGACTCCGGAGCGACCAACGTAAAATTGCTGTTCGATTTTTACCATACCCAGAGAAGTGAAGGGGATGTCACGGCCAAATTACGCCGCTTCATTCCGCATATCCGGCATGTGCAGATTGCCGATTCACCTGGCCGTAATGAACCTGGCAGTGGCGAGCTCAACTGGAATTTTATTTTCGATGCGCTGGTGGATGTCGCGTATCAGGGTTGGGTAGGATGCGAATACCGGCCATTAACTAATACCCGTGACGGACTTGCATGGAGAAAGCTTTTCCCGCTGGCTGATAGTTTTTAGGCAGGACAAATGCCTGAATCACTCCGCTCTGTCACTACGTCATTGCACTTCCTGCATGTTGACAGTAAAGCCGGTAAGACTTTGTCTGCCACAGCACCATATTACCGGGTGACGATTCCGGTAAATCTGGGGTAAACGGTGCAGGGGAGAATCTGCACCGTTCGGCGGGGTAGAGGGTGATTCGCAGCCAGAGTGACAGTCAGGCAAACAGCTGAGCTCCAATATATTCGCCTTCTGACGGCGCCGGAGGAATAAAGAAAATTCCGGACCCGATATGCGAGATATATTCATTCAGCGCATCGGCGGCACCGAGTCGGGTTTGCAGCGCTTCAAAATGGGCCGGATCTTTCTGATAGCTGATAAACAGTAAACCGGCATCCAGCATTCCCAGGTTATTTATGCCATCGGTATAGTTATACGAACGGCGCAGAATCCGGATTCCCTGGTTGTTCTCATGGGCGGCCAGGCTGATATGTGCCGTCATTGGGATGACCGGAGTCCCGTCGCTCTCTTTTTTGTGAAAATCCGGGGTATCGAACTCTTTTTCGCCACTTAACGGAGCCCCGGAGACTTTATGCCGGCCAAAAACGGCATTCTGATCGCTGACGCGGTCGGTATCCCAGTTTTCGATGTGCATTTTAATTTTGCGCACCACCTGGTAGGTCCCCTGTTGTTGCCAGGCGGGGCCGCCGTCGTTAATCCAGACAAATTTATTGAAGTCACTTTGCTCAGTCAGGTTGCGGGTACCATCCTTAAAACCAAACAGATTGCGTGGCGTTGACTGATTTTTCCCGGCCGAAGCCCGGCCAAAACCCAGCACTGACCAGCGGGTAGCTGCCGCTCCGGTATCCTTGGCGATTCGCGCCAGATTACGGATAGCATGATAGGCGACCTGCGGGTCATCGGCACAGGCTTGCAGGGAAAGATCGCCACCACTCAGTGCCGGTTGCAGGTTATCACTGGGCAGTTCGGCCAGCTCCCGCATTAACGGTGGCTTATGTTGTTGCAGACCATAAGTATCGCTGAAGATACGCGGCCCTAACCCGACGGTGACGGTCAGTGACGCCGGAGCAAGATCGAGAGCCTCGCCGGTATCCATACCAATTCCGCTGTTTCTTTGGGGTTCGACCTGGCCAATAATCTCACCGGCCATCATTTGGGCGATAGCCGCCGACCAGCGCGCCAGCAAAATCTGCAGATCACGCGGGTTCTGGCTGGTCATATCAAAGGTCATAAACATGACATGACGCTGAGGCGGGGTCGTCACTCCGGCCTGACCGCCATGGCCATAAAAAGCATGTTGCTGTGAAAGGTCGACCCGATCTTCCGGGTCGGCTTTCGCGGCGGCTGCATTCTGAGCAGCCGCAACGCCGGGCAGGGCCAGCGCACTGGCCACTGCTCCTTTCAACAGATGACGGCGTGAAACACTCGTGGTATCACGCTTCGCAAACTGTTTGTCCTTCATGACTCAGGCACCTCCGACGGTCGCCACTTTCTCTGCAATCTTAGATAACGGTTCCTGCAGCGCCTGCACGGCTTTACTCAGTTTTGCTGCATCAGCGGCTTTCAGGTCTGCAGTGTAGTATTTGTAACCACCGGCAATTTTACCATCACGATAGGTATCAAGCATTTTATTGACGTTAGCAAACTGAGTTTCAACACGTTGGGTCAAATCAGGATCGATTTTGCTCAGGCCAGGTTTCAGGAATTCAAACGCCTGCTGTGCACCTTCCACGTTACCGGCAAAGTCTACCAGGTCAATGTGACTGAAGGCTTCTTCTTCGCCACTGATTTTATTGCTCTGAACTTCTTCCAGCAGGTCTGCCGCACCGTTAGCCAGGTCTTCCGGCTTATAAGTCAGAGCTTTGGTCAGACTGTCCAGTTTAGTGACATTCTGCTGCAGTTCCGCGGCCAGTTTTTTGGTGTCATCGGTGATTTTGCCGTGACCGAACAGATCGCGCTCAATCGCGTGGAAACCGTGCCAGCCTACTTTAGGGTCGAGGTTAGAGGCGCGCATATCAATCAGATAATCCAGGTTGCCGGCGTTATCCGTCGCTTTGAAACCAGGCAGTACGAAACCGCTGACATCCGATTCGATACGTTCGTAGAACGGACGAGCTTTGGCATACTGCGCTTTAGCTTTTTCCAGATCACCGGCATCGATATCGGCTTTCAGCTGGTTAACTGCCACGACCATCGCGTCTACCACACCATTAACATAGGTGGCATAACCGACCGTGCCTTGTTTCAGCAGTTCAGCAGTACTGCCGGTGGCTTTAGCTGCACTTTTACCGGTGACGGTAAAGTTAATCAGTTCCTGTTTAGCGCCCGGGCAGTAAATCTGATATTTGCCGCCATCCAGTGTCAGGGTGAACTTAGCGGCCGGCAGTCCCGGTGCCAGGTTTTCCTTTTCACCCAGAATACGGTTGTCACTCAGTAATTCGATTTCAGTGATGGCGGTAGCAGTTTTGTTGACTACGGTGAAGGTGACCGGGCCTGCTTTGGCACTATTATGGTCAACGATACAGGTTCCGCCTTCTGCGCCGGTCAGGGTGACATTCACCTGAGATGCACCATTGCTCACCGGCGCTGCGCCGCCGGCAGCCATGGCATCTACCGAGACCAGTAACAACGCCGAAACGATCGCTGAACTGAGAACGGAGGGTTTGTTAATAAAAGCGGATTTGAACATATAGATCCTTTATTTGTTTTCAGGAGAAACAGGACGATAACCGGCATCAGATGCCTGACGGGAATCGTCCCGGCGGCGCAATGCCAGAATGAGTAAAATAATGGCCAGCAACCCTAACAGTAGCGGCAACTGAATAGCCCAGAAGGTATGACGCAACTGTGCCTGAACTACGTTTTGCATGGCTTCATCTACCTGAGATTGCCAGCGGTCATCCAGTTGCCAGTCACAACCGACCTGCGGCACTGAACTGCGGGCGGTATAGGTGCGTGGAGACAATAAACCGCCACCGGAAAGGGTCATCAGGGTGGTGGTGTGGGCGGCTGCACTGTAGATGGCCTGGCCTGCCGTTTCGGCATCGACTGAGCAGTTGACCTGCCAGCTGACATTATACGGACCAGGATGCTGCGCCGGACTCAACCCAACCGGAATACGATGACCATACAGTGCCATGACCTGATCCACAGTCAGCGTCTCAGGGAGTCCACTCACTTCCGGCTGGCGGGTAATATTCCATTGCTGCAATATCACGCCTTTCAGCTCCGAACTTTTTTGTTGTCCGTCGGCCAGTTCATAGTGAAGCTGTTGCTGAGGGGTCGTAATCTGTAACTGATAACCTCCGGTTGAGGGTTTCAGCAGTGTGGCGCTACCTCCCCCCTGTAATGGGGCGGTCGCCGGAAGTTGCAGGGTGGCCCGGGGATAAGCGCTGAACAGTGCCAGTGCGGTCAGTGCCAGCACGGCGGCTGAGCTAAACAGTAACTGGCGGCTGCGGGTTACTGACGGTCGCAAATGGCGTGGCCAGTAGACCAGAATACCCACCAGCACGATGTAAATGCCCCAGCCGCACAGTTCAAGTAACCTTGGATCGGTAGGGATACCCAGTACCCCGGTGATCAGGGCGGAACGTACCGACCCGGGAGGAATGGCCCAGCTGAGATTGGCGACCCGCTGCTGGCCAATATTCAGCCATCCCGCTTCATGGCCGCTACGCAGGGCACTGATAATCAGCCCCGCTGCGACCAGAATCAGGAACATGCCGGTATAGCGGAAGAAACGACCCAGATTGAGCCTGACTCCCCCGATATAGATCCCCCAGCCAATGATAATAGCAATGACCAGCCCCAGAACGGCACCCGCCACCGCCCAGGCGGCAGACTGTGCAACAGAGAAGGTTGCCAGTAAAAAAACGCTGGTTTCAAAACCTTCTTTAAGAACGGCCAGAAAAGCCATGCTGGCCAGCGCCATGGCACTGGACTGTCGGATAGCGACAGCCGCTTCGCTTTCCAGCTGGCGCTTAATTTCATGGGCATGGTTGTTCATCCACATCACCATGCCGGTGACAAAAAATACTGCGACCAGACCAATTACAGCTTCCATCGCTTCCTGGCTGGCCTGGGGCAGGGCTCGCTCGGTCAGGCTAAGGCCGACACCGACCAGTAATGAGAGGATCACGGCCAGCACTACGCCTGCCCACATGGCCACCAGGCTTTTCCCGTTTTTACGTAAAAACGCGGCAATAATGCCGACGATCAGGGCCGCTTCCAGCCCTTCGCGCAGTGCGATAACAAAAGTGGCTAACACCAGAATTCCCCGTCGCTCAATTCTAAATGATAATTACAATTAATATCATTTCTATGGGTATATGAAATATCCCGAATAGCAGCGAAAGTAAACCTGTAAGGGTTGAAACATTATGTAATAAATTGTTATCCGGCACGAAGTGTGAGGCATAAGTTATTTAATACTAAAAAAATCCTTAAGAAATGACCTTTTCCGTCACTGAAATTGGAAAATATCCGGCAATTTGGATCACTGGCAGACCAGTTAGTACGTGGCATCTCTTATACCGTTGGCATTTTTTACAGACAGAGTCATCCTGTGATAAATGGTGAAATGCTTATCAGTGAGCAGGACGTAGTCATGCTGCCACTATGCAAACGCGAAACAGATTTTTCCAGTATCGGGTGTTTTTTACACAATTTACTGACCTCTGCTGCTTTTTTTTTCCATCCTGCACCATACTTCATCCACCGGTCTTGTTTGGGGAAAACGACTATGCAGAATCCTACGCTGTTTCAGTTTTTTCACTGGTATTACCCGGACGGAGGTAAACTCTGGCCCGAAGCTGCCGAAAAAGCCGCATGGCTGTCAGAAATTGGTATCACCGGAGTCTGGCTGCCACCGGCCTGTAAAGGTGATTCCGGTGGAAGCTCAGTGGGTTACGATATCTATGATCTGTTTGATCTTGGCGAATTTGATCAAAAGGGCACCCGGGCGACTAAGTACGGCGACAAAGAAGGATTGCTGGCAGCGATAAATGCCCTGCAGCATCATAAGATCAGTGTGATCATGGATGTGGTACTCAACCATAAGATGGGCGCCGATGAAAAAGAGCAGGTGCAGGTTAATCGCGTGAATATGGACGATCGCGATGATATCAGTGATGAAGTCATTGATGCTGAAGCCTGGACCCGTTTTACTTTTCCGGGCCGAAACGGAGAGTATTCAGAGTTTATCTGGGACTTCCGCTGTTTCAGCGGCGTTGATCATATTGAAAATCCGGACGAAAACGGCATCTTCAAGATTGTGAACGACTACACCGCCGGTGGCTGGAATGACCAGGTAGACTCAGAATTTGGTAATTATGATTACCTGATGGGAGCTAACGTAGACTTCCGTAACAATGCCGTGAATGAAGAGCTGAAATACTGGGGCCGATGGATTATCGATCAGACAAAATGTAACGGCTTCCGGCTGGATGCTGTTAAACATATCCCGGCCTGGTTCTATAAAGAGTGGATTGACCACATTCAGGAACATTCGGAACAACCGATGTATATGGTGGCAGAATACTGGTCATTTGAAGTCGATGTGTTGCAGAACTATCTGCAACAGGTCGACTATAAAACCATGCTGTTCGATGCACCACTCCAGTTGAATTTCCATCACGCCTCAAAAGGTGGTTCGGATTTCGATCTCAGCAAAATCTTTGATAATACGCTGGTGTCGGCGGATGCCGCGCATGCGGTGACGCTGGTGGCCAACCACGATACTCAGCCGCTGCAGGCGCTGGAATCCCCGGTGGAACCCTGGTTTAAGCCTTTAGCCTATGCGTTGACCTTATTACGGGAGCAGGGAGTACCCATCATCTTCTATCCGGATCTGACGGGCGCCAGTTATGAAGACAACGGTAATGACGGTAACCCTTGTACGGTGGAACTCCCGGTGATTGAGCATCTGGAAACGCTGATCCGTGCACGTCAGACTTATGCGTGGGGTGCTCAGACTGACTATTTTGACCATCCTAACTGTATCGCTTTCAGCCGCAGTGGTACGGCAGAGCAGCAGGGATGTGTGGTGGTGATGTCTAACGGTGAGGCCGGAGAGAAGAGTATTGATACCGGGGAAGCGTTGGCACAGCGAAAATGGCGTGATTTACTGGAGAATCGCGAAGAGATTGTCGAAACCGACGAACAGGGGCAGGGGCAGTTCTTCTGCAATGCAGGCAGTGTCAGTGTCTGGGTATTGGCGGAATAACTCCTGCCGGTATAAATGTGTTTTATCGACAGGTTGGTGAGTACCAGCCCTCTGTGGAGTATATTTTCTCAGGGGGCTGTGCCTTCAGAAAAATGTAATCTGCATTAACTCTGTCCTGATTGCTGTTATCCGCGCCTCACCCTAAAAGCGTTGAGCTAAAGCAGGGTATTACCGTATCAGCCCGGTATACCGGGCATTAAGTTCGCTAAGATTTTACGCTCAGTACTTCACCAATATGCCACCAAAAGGACTTTATGCAGTTACGACGATTCAGAGAAGGAGATGAGGTTGCCTTATTCCGGGTCTTTTGTTCCTCAATCCGTGATATCGCTGCCCGTGACTATACGCCACAGCAAATTGCCGCATGGGTCTCAGAGGATATTGATGCTCATCACTGGGTCGCGTTGATGAGACAACTGCAGCCATTTGTGGTGGAAATCGCCGGGGATATCGCCGGATATGCCGATGTTCAGCCCGACGGGTACATTGATCATTTCTTTGTCTCGGGTAAGTACCCGCGTCAGGGCGTTGGACGCTTGTTAATGAACGCTATTCATAAAGAAGCCGCCCGGCTTAAGTTAAGCGAACTGACGGCACTGGTGAGCAAAACCGCAGAACCTTTTTTCAGGCAGCAGGGTTTTGTGGTGGTAGAACGAGGATTCCCGGTACGCCGCGGTGTGACACTGGAAAATGCGCGGATGCGTAAATTACTCCATCTCCGGGGGGATAGCTGTAGCGGCTTGCCAGCATAATGGCCTGTGCCCTCAACCCCCCTTCCTGTTCACCTTAATTGCCAACGACATCATAGTTTAACCGGTTTATTCGTTAAAACAGTGCGCTAGTCCATATGCGAGCATATCTCCAGGCATGATTTTCATGGGCCTGTCATCCACTCAGTCCTCAGTAATGATGAAATGCCACTATTACTAAGTTTGCTGTGGTGAATTAAATGCTTTGCGGAGATTTTGATAAAAGATAAATGGAGTTAGCTATGGAACATATTACAAGCGAAGTTAAGGTAAAACAGTTGCTTAAACTGACAATTGGTGTCTTCTTTGATGGTACAGGGCAAAACGCTAATAATCTGCTGACAGCTCAGGAAAAAGATGAATGCAGGTTCTCAAATATTTACCGGCTTTATAAAAACTACGGAAATAATCATGATGATAACTTAGCTATTTATATCGAAGGTGCAGGAACCAAAAATGGAGCAGGTGATAGTACTCTCGTACAAGCCATGGGTGTTGATGTTCCACTGGTGACTACAGGGTATGGCGTGTTTGCTAAATATAGTAATGGTGTCGCGCAACTTGCTGAGCGAATTAAAAATTTTCTTCCGCAGGCAGGTTTGGAAAAAAATACCTTAACCCTGACCTTTGATGTGTTTGGTTTTAGTCGCGGAGCGGCCACTGCCAGACACTTCGTTAATATGGTTAATTCTTTAGACCCCTCTGTAACGAATATTTTGACGGAAGTTACTCAGGATAAAGGTTATGAAATCAGTGAAATCCCGGAAGTCAGATTTCTTGGACTTTATGATACAGTTGCGTCCATTTGGCGCCTTGGAACATTATGGGAGGATCCTCATGATACCGGTGATACCAATGGCCTGAAGGTTGTGCTGGGTAAGGATGCAGCGAAAACTGTTTTTCAGTTAACGGCCAGGCATGAGTGCCGATACAATTTCCCTTTGAACAGAGTGGGCGGCAGTTATTTTGAGTTAGAACTGCCTGGTTCTCATTCAGATATTGGCGGTTCTTATGCAAGCCTTGAGAATGAAGTTTCAGAAGTCACTCAGGCTCAATATGATATTCCAATTGTTAGTGATTCGATAAAGAAAGTGACCGATGAAATCGCCCAGCTAAGAACAGACAGTAAGTGGAATATTCTGCTGGAAAACACCGATGTTGTCAGCGGTCTGCTCCCGGCCCCTTATCATCAGGGTGTTTGCCGGAGAAATGTATCAGGAGATTTACAGTACGTGGCATTGATACTTATGTTGAAGGCCGCGATTAACCAGGGATGTCCTTTCTCTGATGAAGCGATGCTTTATGAAAATAACATTCCAGAGGATTTGAAAGGATATTATCAACATGCATTATTAGTTTCAGAGGATGTTTTAACTGGCAAGGAAGCCCGGATAGACCCAAAAATTATTGACGAAATTCCCCCTCGTTACATCCATATCTCAGGTTCCTGGAAAAATGTATTATGGCCTTGGGGCTATGCGCCGGAAGGACTATCTCCAGAAGCTATACCCGAGAGTATCAGAGATCCCCGTGCTGTTGTTGATAATTACCAACCGAACAGACCTGATACGGGATGGCAGAGAAAAGTTTTCAATAATTGATACTCATTAGTTGAAGGAAACCCCTCAGTAAGGGCGTCGGGGTCTGAATCACCAAAATCGGTGGGCAGGTGGGCGGCGATAGCTGCCCATTTTTCCTTTCACCTCAGTGACGGGTAACCTCATTTTTGATTCATTCCCCACAAGGGTGTACTTACTCTCAAGGGGCACCCTGAAACCTCTTCAGCACTTTTATTGATACCGATGTCGCGAAATTCTACTCTTGCCACAATTTTTTTGAGAATTGTTAAGAGGTGAACCGGATACGCCAGAGGCAGCACGGCACACCAGAATCCAGTACTTCCCCTGGAGGCTAAGACGTGCCGGTTGCGGGAAGGTCCCACCCGGCTCCGGCAGCGACCCGGGATTTAACCGTGATCCGCTGCCGGTACCAGTACAGAAGTTAGTGGTTATTCTGATTCCATTTAGCGATATTTTTCAGTGGCTGTTTGATATAGGGGCTGGCTTTAATCAGAGTAAACAGCAGGTTATTCACCAGGGTGCCGGTTTTGTCCATCGGGCGGTCGATGTCGAGGAACAGTACGGCTCGCAGTTCATCGGTATCATTACGAACTTCATGCTCGTAGGAATCATCAAACAGTACCACTTTGCCTTCTTCCCAGTGCAGCTTCTGGTCATCAACACGAATCCACAGTTTTTCCTTTTCTTTTGGCACAATCAGCCCCAGGTGCGCACGAACAACGGCACGGGTTGGTCCTTTGTGCGGAACAATATGGTAGTGCGGTTGTAGTATCGAGAACATAGCGGTGCGCATATTCGGGATGGCGCCAATGAGTTCAGCCGTTTTCGGGCAAATAGCACAGTTTTCGTCCACCCGGTTCCCGTAAACATAAAATCCAAAGGTCTTCCAGTTATCGCCTTTTGAGATCCGTTTCTGATCCGGGGAAATCTGATGGAATGACGGGATCTTCTCCGGATTTTTCAGTAGATCGTCCAGTTCGGCACGAATCTCCTGCCAGTTGTTTTCCAGCAAAGGAACCCAGTCAAAAGCTGAATTATCGATCTTCGGGGTGGTGGCGATGAGCGAATGTCGTGTCTGAAAATCATTATTCCAGCGCAGAAACTTTTTGCCGGTTTTCATCAATAAACGACGTAAAAATGGTGCACGTGCTGTCTGTTGCATAAATATATCCCTGCAATAAATGCATTAAATATGCGGGGGGCCGGGGTACCTGTCAGTTTGGGTATCAGCCTGTGTTCTGAATTATTGTCCGGGTATTTCCACGATAGTCGTACGGAAAATTACCTGATTTACTAAATTTAATATTATTTTTTACGAAACCTGCGTCTGCATCCGCAAAAAAAACCTCTATAAAATGCCATTACTGCCGGTATTCTGCTTATCAAAAAAGGCGAATTTCAAAAAAGTTATCATTAATACAGAAGGTTATCTTATCTGTATGAACTCGCGTTATCGATGAGATCACAAAATAACCTCATGACTGTTTCTGTTTTCGCTACAGGGCAACAGGCTTAGAATCCGTACAAACTTTCGCCCCGTCACGGTGCTTGTCGGGCAGGGAAATGCACTGTCAGGTGACAAATTCGCTACCCTGTAGCTTCCTGTATTACAGGTTTTTAAGTAACTAATTGAAAATTAATAATAATATAAAACAGGCACGATTTGTGCAATAGATATGGTATACGAAATTCTATATCCGTTATCCAACATCTGTCACCGGAGGCTTTATGAAAAAAACGATTATCTCTTTAGCGCTAGTTACCCTGGCCAGTGTTTCTTCTCTTCATGCAGCAAATGCCGATCAATTAGATACGATTATTGATTCCGGGAAACTTCGTTGTGCCGTCACTCTCGATTTCCCTCCGATGGGAATGCGGGATGATAAAAATAACCCGGAAGGTTTCGATGTGGATTACTGTAAGGATTTGGCCAAAGTGTTGGGTGTGACCCCGGTGATTGTTGAAACGCCTTTCCCTGATCGTATTCCTGCGCTGATGTCCGGTCGTGCGGATGTGATTGTGGCGAGTACTTCCGATACCCTGGAACGTGCCAAAACAGTTTCAATGACCATCCCGTACTTCGCTTTCCAGATGGTGGTATTGACCCGTGATGATAAAAATATCAATAGTTTCGACGATCTGAAAGGCCGTCCGGTAGGGGACACCAGCGGTACTTTTGAAGCCATTGCTCTGGCGAAAAGCGTAAAAGACTGGGGAACCGGCTCATTCCGGGCTTATCAGTCGCAAAATGATACTATCCTCGCCGTTGCTCAGGGGCATATCGATGCCGCAGTAGTCACAAATACCGTGGCTTCATCTGCGATTAAATCGGGCAAATATAAAGGTCTGAAAATTGCCGGTAACGCACCTTACACCATCGACTACGTTTCCCTGGCGGTGAAACGTGATCAATATGGGCTGACTCACTTCCTCAATCTGTTTGTGAACCAGCAGGTTCGCACCGGCCGTTATGCTGAACTGTATAAAAAATGGGTCGGCGGCACTCCGGTGAATCTGACCGTTCCTGGCGTCTATTACTGATACCTGACTTGCCCTGCCTTTGCCCGCCAGCAGTGGCGGGTAATTTTGCACCAGAAATGATGTGGAGAGAGTTTCCTGATGCGATCGTCAAAAATTGTTCATGTAGTCAGTTGTCATGCGGAAGGTGAAGTCGGGGATGTGATAGTCGGCGGGGTCGCTCCTCCGCCGGGAGAGACTCTGTGGGAGCAGTCCCGCTGGATTGAGCGGGATAATGTATTACGTAATTTTGTACTGAATGAGCCCCGCGGTGGGGTATTCCGCCACGTTAATCTGTTGGTGCCACCCAAAGACCCACGGGCCATGATGGGCTGGATCATTATGGAACCGGCTGACGTGCCACCGATGTCCGGTTCAAATTCTATTTGTGTCTCTACCGTGCTGCTGGATACCGGCATTTTACCGATGACTGAACCTGAGACCCGGTTGATACTTGAAGCACCAGGCGGATTGATTGAGGCGGTGGCTGAATGCAAGGATGGAAAGGTGCAACGGGTAGAGATCCATAATGTCCCTTCGTTCGCTGATCATCTGGATGCATGGATAGACGTTGCCGGACTCGGCAGTATTCAGGTAGATACCGCCTATGGTGGTGACAGCTTTGCTATTGCCGATGCGCGGAAATTAGGCTTCTCCATCACCGCTGATGAAGCGAAAGATCTGGTAGAAACCGGATTAAAAATTACCAAAGCGGCGAATGAGCAACTGGGATTCTGTCATCCTCTGAATCCTGACTGGAACCACATTTCTTTTTGTCAGCTGGCGGCCCCGGTCAGCACTGAAAACGGTATTGTCACCGGCGAGAACGCGGTGGTGATTCGTCCGGGGAAAATTGACCGTTCCCCCTGCGGTACCGGATGTTCTGCCCGAATGGCGGTACTGCATGCCAAAGGGATCCTGAGCCCCGGGCAGCACTTTATTGGCCGCTCGATTATTGGTTCAGAATTTCATTGCCGTATTCTGGAGACAACGGATATCCGGGGGCGACAGGGGATTATTCCGGCGATTTCAGGGCGTGCCTGGGTCACCGGAACGCATCAACATATGCTGGACCCGCAGGATCCCTGGCCGGAAGGCTATGCTCTGACCGATACCTGGCCTGCAGGCATTGGGATATAACGCGGGCGGATGACAGGATAGCCGTTGCCACATTTTGGCGCACCGGCAAGTGTGGGTGTGCCTGAATACAGCACAGGCTGTCCTTTTTATGTGGCAATGGCTGGCCAAACGAGTCCGCTGTTTTCCCGCTCCCCCCCCCGGGGAGAAAGGTCTGCTGTGACTTACTGAAAATTATCACTATTTTTTCTGATACCTGTCGCGAAAACGAATTGTGTTAGCCAGTGACAACCTGGCATAAAGTTTGTATGTAAAGTAGTTCGTATACGAAATACTAAGATAATAAACCTACAAAGGTGATCTTTATGTTTGATTATACTTTCCATTGGCGAAGCGCCTTTAATGTGCTGCCACAGATGTTACAAGGGTCGTTAGTCACCCTTGAAACCGCCGTGATTACCATGGTTCTGGGTATCCTGCTCGCCTTTGCACTGACGGCCATGCGGAGTTCCCGCAGTAAAATATTGCGTGGAGTGGCAATGGCATGGATTTCGGTCGCCAGGAACACCCCTTCATTATTCCAGATCTATATCCTTTATTTCGGTTTGGGTAATTTCAATATCAACATCAGCTCATGGACGGCGCTGATCGGTGGGATCGCATTTAATAATGCCGGCTATCTGGCAGAGATATTCCGTGGTGGTATGAAAGCCATTCCGTCTACCCAGGTTCGGGCTGCCCGTTCGCTGGGCATGCCGGCATTTATGGCCTACCGGACAATTGTGGTGCCACAACTGCTGCGGGTGGTCTTTCATCCGTTGACTAACCAGATGGTCTGGTCGGTACTGATGACCTCGCTGGGGGTAGTGGTCGGTCTGGATAATGATCTGACCGGAGTCACCCAAAACTTCAACGTACTGACTTTCCGTACCTTCGAACTCTTCTCTATTGCTGCTGTGCTTTATTACCTGATTGCCAAGGTCATTGTACTGGGTGCCCGCGGTCTGGGCTGGCGACTGTTTCGTTATTAAGGAATAACCCATGTTTACTACCAGTTTTACTCTGCAGGACTTTGTTTTCCTGCTGCAGGGGGCGGCAACTACCCTGGAACTTACCGCGGCTTCTATCGTTATGGGAACCTTTATCGGTCTGATACTGGGCTGGGCACGTATTACGATGCCCAAAGCGACGCTACCGATAGCCTTGCTGATGGACATCTTTAAAAGTGTGCCCCTGCTGATTCAGTTCGTGCTGTTTAACGCCCTGAAAAGCATTCTTAATCTCGACTGGAGCATTTTTACGATTGGTTATCTGGTGCTGGGGATGTATGCCGCGGCATTTTGTACCGAGATTGTGCGTGGTGGTTTGTTATCTGTGCCACTTAACCTGCGACGGGCCAGTCGCTCTTTAGGTATGAGTTACTGGCAGGATATGCGGTTTATTGTGTTCCCACTGGCGGCACGGGTCATTTTTCCCGGCTGGCTGAATCTGTTGTTGGGGTTAATGAAAGATACCTCACTGGTGATGTGGATCGGCATTATCGAGTTGCTCAGAGCCTCACAAATTATTGTAACCCGTATTCAGGAGCCCCTGTTGGTACTGTGTATCGTCGGGGTTATTTATTACGTAATGAGCATGGTGTTAGCCTGGCTGGGTTCTATGCTGGAAAAAAGGTGGCAGGAAAATGATTGAAATTAATGATGTACATAAATCGTTTGGTGATCTGGAAGTCATTAAAGGCGTCAGCATGACGGTTAAAAAAGGCGAAGTCGTGTCGATTATTGGTGGGTCGGGATCCGGCAAATCGACATTACTGATGTGTCTTAACGGTCTTGAACCTATCCAGCGCGGTAATATCTGGGTTGATGGTATTGAAGTTCATGATAAAACCACTGACCTGAACCGGCTACGTCAGAAAATTGGAATTGTGTTCCAGCAGTGGAATGCCTTCCCGCATCTGACCGTACTTGAAAATGTGATGCTGGCACCACGTAAGGTTCTGGGGTTAAGCAAATCAGACGCCGAAGAAATGGCTGTCCGGCAATTAAAGCATGTAGGTTTAGGTGAAAAACTCAAGGTCTTCCCCGGGCGCTTATCTGGCGGGCAGCAGCAGCGTATGGCCATTGCCCGCGCATTAGCGATGTCACCGGACTATATGCTATTTGATGAAGCTACCTCGGCGCTCGATCCCCAACTGGTGGGTGAAGTGCTGGATACCATGCGTATGCTGGCGGAAGATGGTATGACAATGGTACTGGTGACTCACGAAATTCGTTTCGCTCGTGATGTCTCTGACAGGGTAGCGTTTTTCCGTAATGGAATAGTGCATGAAATTGGCACTCCTGACCAGGTGATTGGTCATCCTCAGACCCCGGAAACAGCGGAGTTTCTTAAATCGGTCGTTGCCTGACCCCTCAGGCCGGCAGTTCCTGCCGGCCACTGTTTTTTAGCTTTGTTCCGCACATCGTTAATCTTTTCCTGTTGCTGACTCGTTGTCCTGTGCCTTATTTTCTGAGCAATATCTGCCAGTGAATAACTGATCTCAGTCTCATCCTTTCTACGCAAGCGGTCACGGGTAAGCTGATGACAATGAGGCGGGGGTCTGTCTGGTACCGGAGATAAAAGCTGTCTCAGAGACTCACAAACGTCAGGATCGGAGAATGACCTCTGAGTTCTTTTTTGTCTGTGGTGACAGGGAAAAAATGGCGGACATGAGGAGGTTCAGTGTGTCGTGAGAGACCCTGGAAGAAGCGGGGGGTAATTATTCCGGCCGCAAAAAAACGCCGGGCGATGCCCGGCGCAACGAGCAAGGAGCAAGGAGAACCATTAACGTGGACGTTGTGCGGCCAGAATCCATTCGGGCACACCACGTAACCAGTGGCCTGAGCATGAGGCTTCCACACAGTTTGCCAGGCTACCAAAGTGGACCTTACGCCCGACCAGCCCTGGTGCATAGTGTGCATATTTACCGGAGTTGGTCATCAGCGTCGATGTCGCCACCGGGATCACCGGTTCACCCAGCATGCACCAGCAGGTATCCGTCACAATCAGGGCACCAAAGCGTTCAAGCTCCGCAATATATCCGGCAGCTGTTGCCTGAATATTGACCTCGCGACCCATCGTCACCACCATTGCGGTTTGTGGATGTTTGGTTCTGCCTTTGCACAATGCGGCCAGACGCTCACATTCGGTGAATGAAAAATGAGGATTCCCCAAAGAGATCAACTGGACAGCGGGTTCTTCAGAACTGTCCAGCTCCAGCCAGGAACGTGCCAGGTCATCGGCAGACACGGTCAGATGCCGGTGTGGAGTCTTTCCGCCCAGGGCAGTGGCGGTATCCGGGGCTTCCGGCGTGACACCGGCAATGTGAAACATCGGTGCTGCTGATGTTGTGGCAAAGGCTGCTCCGAAGGCCTTCAGATCGTCTGAGTCGGGTGCTGCATCTTCCAGACCGTGAATGACAGGGATCTCTGTCGCGGCCAGCAACCCGATATGATATCCCAGCAGAGGATAGAACGAATCATCAGCACCGGCCGGTTTCTGTACATCAACCTGTACTGTTGCACGTCGCCCGTCATCACAATGGCTGCCGGTCAATGGTGCCCGCCCGGTGAGTGCGATACAAATATCCAGATAGTCCGGATACTTTAAGGTTCTGGCACCCAACACACTATTGGCATACACCACCGCATTAGATTCAGCCCATACTATCTGGTCACCCTCTGCTGGTTTGCTGTCGAGCAGATAAGGTGCGCAGGTAAAACTGACTCTGGCCCCCATATTCAGGTAAGCATCGCCGAGTGCGCTGGCGGGTTCCCCCAGATCTTTACTTACGCCCAGTTCACGCCATTTGCGTTTATCCACCGAAATGGAGTTCAGGGTAGTCGGTACCCGGACTTTCCCACCCCAGGCAACCAGTTGCTCAGCAAAGCGCAGACTGGCAGGGCCGGTATAAATACATCCGTCGATATGGGCCTGGGTGATACTGATAAGTTCGGTTGCGCCCTGTAGTGCCGCAATATGTGAAATAAGCTGCATGGCGACCTGAGCGGCTTTACCGTGTAATCCCTCCAGCATCTCTCTGTCATGGGGTTGCAGATTCAGTGTGGTATGGCTGACGGGTTCTGGCTGGGAGAGCGGCGTGACCGGCTCCTGATCGCCGAAGCTGGCATGACTCCCATCGATACGGGTCAGGGTACCGCTGGCGGGCAATTCAGCAAATGCCCCCGCCCCGATGCAGAGTACAGGAAAGGATTTGCCAAAAATAACCTCGGCAACTAATACGCCGAGTGTCAGTATTTCATCTGGTTCGGCCAGGATCAGCCCGGCAGGGGCATGACCGTTCAGGATAAGCTCCAGCATCACACTGCTTCCGGTGCAGGAGCCGCGTCCACTGGGAATCGCCAGAATCTTACCAGTGATTATTTCACCGCTCAGTGGGTGATGGCGGTCAATGACTTCACCGCTGAAAGGGTCGATCCCGCCCCAAAAACTCAGGCCAATACTGGCAGAAATTAGCGTCCCTTCGGTACTTCCTTCCACCAGGCTGCGCCCCTGTACAGCGGAATTTGTCGGGACATTGCTCATTACAGTCATCGCGATACCTGTTATCCGGCTTATCATTATCGGTACGGGTTCCGGTTGCAGGTGTCAGGACAGGAGAATACCAGGCTTAACGACCTGCGGAACCGTGAAATGCCCCTCTGTTATTGCTGCGTTGAGCAGTAACGGTGAGCTGATATTCAAAAAATACACAGAGGGCTGGTGTCGGGCGACATCGCAGCTCCTCTGTGCAGACGGGAGCTGCTGTTGCTATGGCCGGCAAGCGGTCATATGGCTTAATTATGCCTGATTCAGCTGCGCACTCCAGTTGCTGTACCAGTTACGGAACAGAGTGTACTGGGTTTCTGCATAACGGCGTTGCGCATCGCTCAGTACATCGGTTTCGTTAAAATGCAGTGAGTATTCTTTATCACCGTTCAGAACCATCAGATATTTGTAGTAAAGTACCAGATCGGTTCCTTCATCAAAAGATGACAGCACAGCCAGCGCTGATTCCAGCTCTTTTGCCTGACGACGGGCGGTAGCGTCACCCTGAGCCGCTTTCTTGCTTAAATCGATCAGTTGCAGAACTTCGCGTGGCAGGGCATTACCAATGCCTGTAATAGCTCCGGTCGCACCACAGTTCACGAAGCCATGGAACACCTGAGTATCAACACCGGCCATCAGAATAACGTCATCATCCTGAGAGGTGATGTTTTCTGCGGCATAGCGCATGTCGGCTGCACCACCAAACTCTTTAAAGCCAATCAGATTTGGGTACTGGCTGCGCAGTTCAAAGAACAGATCGGCACGGGTGGCAAAGCCATAGTACGGGCTGTTATAGATAACGGCCGGCAGCTTTGGTGCCGCAGCCAGAATGGCAGAGAAGTGGGCTTTCTGCGCCGCCGGAGAGGAACCCCGTGACAGTACCCGGGGAATAACCATCAGACCCTGAGCACCAACTTTGGCCGCATGTGCGGCATGGGATACGGCTTCTTTGGTATTGACGGCTCCGGTACCCACAATGGTAGGTACGCCGGCGGCCACCAGACGGGCAACACCTTCCTGACGCTGAGCTTCGGTCAGCAGTGGCCAGTCACCCATTGAGCCACAGTACACTACTGCACTCATACCGATATCAATCAATTCACGACCTTTTGCCACCAGAGCGTCAAAGTCAGGCTGGCGGTCCGCATTACACGGTGTCATAAGGGCAGGGATAGTGCCGGTAAAGATATTTGCGCTCATCTTATTTCCTCCAATGTCTGTTCGGACATCGCTAATCGATTTGCAGACGCGGGCGACTGCATAAAGGGTGAAATCCCCTGTCGGCATCATTGGGTAATATCACCCTGCCCGGGATGTTCGTTTATTGTCTATCAACTATGGTATACGATATACATACCCTTTTGGCTTGTAAAGCCGATCTGATCTAAGAAATTCTTATCTTTGTGGGAGTCGTTGTATTTAAAGCAATAATCAAAGACAGGGTGGGGCGAAGAGGGTGATAACAGTGAACTTTGACAATCTTTTAGTCTTCTGTCGGCCAGCGTTTGCTGTCTGACTACAGCCAGCAACACCGTCAGATAGGCCGAAAAGTTCAGAAGCTGTTGCCGGACCGGGCTAAGTTTCGGGAGCGGTGCAGGTAAACGTTGTCCGGGATTAATGATATGTAACCAGTGGGAGTCTGATAATCTGCTTGTATTCTTTTCCATCAATATATACAGTTAAACTGTATATATTGAGAGGGGTAAGACAATGTCAGAGCAGAACAAGCAGGTAGTCAGGCGCTTTAACCAGCAGGTGATTGCCGAAGGGAACAGGCAGGTATTCGATGAACTGGTGGATGATCAGTTTATTAATCATACCGCCCCACCGGGGATGGCCAGTGATAAGCAGAGTCTGTGGAATACCTTTGACCAGGTGTTGCGGCCGGCGATTTCTCAGTTAGAGGTCAGCCTGGAACTGCTGGTGGCCGAAAACGATATAGTCTCAACACGCAAAACCATCCGCGGTTATCACAGCGGTACACTGGGCGGGGTAGAGGCGACGGGGTTGCCGGTGGTTATTTCGGTATTTGATATGGTGCAGATTCGCGACGGACGCTATATCGCCCACTGGGGACTCAACAATTTACCGGAAGTCATTCGTCAGCTACAGGCAGCCGCAGGTTAGCGGCGAAAAATCACTATTGATCTTCTGGCGGCTGCAGCCCGGTATCGAGCAGTTTACGCAGTGCAGCCAGTCCATGACGTAAATCTTCCTGTGATGCTTTATCCAGTTTTCGATGCAATTCACGGCTAATCCATTCAGAGCGCAGGGCTCTGGCAGCCGCTAATTGACGATGAGCATCGTCGGTTAACCTGATCAACTGTGCGCGGCTGTCCGCCGGATTTTTCTGGCGGAGCACCAGCTGTTGTTGCTCCAGTTCGGCAGTCACCAGTCGCATACTCTGATGCTTTACCCCACGCAGACGTGCCAGTTCAGCCACAGACAACGGGCCGGAAGTTTCCAGCAGTTCCAGAGTCTCGTGCTGAGAATTGCGCCGGGTTCCGGTTGCCTTTCTGACTTCACGCACAAACGTACTAATTACCTGTCTGAGTTCTTCACCCAATTGCTGTGTCTCTTCTGCCGGGCTATTGTGGTGAACAGGTGGCACGATAATCTCCTTCGGGAACAGAGCCGGCCATCCCTGCTCTGCAGAGGATGACCGCTATTGGTGTGGATACCGGATATTTCTCAGCAGCATATCATTTAATTAAGGCTGTCAGTGGTAATTCCTGATCAGCGATGGAGATCGTTATGTTTCACTTATTACGTGCTGAACCTGACACGGCGTTTGAATATGGAGCCTTCAGAATTCGTCGTATGCGTCCTGGTCATATCCTTCCCGGGCGTGATGACCCCTCTCTGGGGCCGCTGAGTATTATTGATCACAGTAATCTGCAAACCGGTGCCCTGGTCAGTATGCATCAGCATCAGAATGATGAAATACTCAGTTATCTCTGGCAGGGTTCCATGGTACACGAAGATCAGCAGGGTAACCGCGTACCGCTGTCAGCTAAAAAGCTGATGATGATGAATGCCGGTGAAGGCTGCTGGCATGAGGAGTCTACACCTATTGTTCCTGCTGAACTGTTGCAGATATTTATCCGCCCTTGTGCGGCAAATCTGCCACCACGGGTGCAGTTTATGGACCGCCCTCAGGGAGTGATTACCGGCGAATGGACATTACTGGCCGGCCCCGAAGGGGAAAACGCGCCTCTGGATATTCGCCAGCAGGTATTTATTTATGATATCAGGCTGGAACATAAGGATAAGGTAGCTATCCCGTCACGGCCGGGATTTGCGCAATATCTGTATGTGATGGAGGGGGAAATCGATATGACAGGCCCTCCGTTGTATAAAGGCGATGCGGCCTGTAGTGAGGAGGGGGAATTACCGGCAGCGGAATCTACCGGAACCTCGACACTGGTCTGTTTTCTGGTTCGGCTGGATGCTGTCGCGGTAACTGACGGTCTCATCAGCGGATCGTGAGAAACTGACGGAGGTTTCACCGGTGCGCCGGTGGGATTGTCAGCATCGGTAACGATTTTTTCCTGGTCAGATTGAGAGCCGGGCTTTGTATGGTAAGGCCCGGCACCCGATGGTTTGCTCTACATGATGGCCTGATGGCAGGAATCTTCGGCAACCCGTAGCTGTTTTTCTTAAACTTATGCTAGCCTCTGATCAGTCAATTGATCGCAGGATGGCGGGTCTTTTATGTCGATACAAAAAATAGCCAGGCTGGCAGGTGTATCTGTTGCCACGGTTTCCCGTGTGCTGAATAACAGCGACAGTGTAAAAACCAAAAACCGTGAACGGGTGCTGGCGGCTATCCGTGAATGTAATTATCAGCCTAATCTGCTGGCCCGCCAGTTGCGAACCTCGCGCAGCTCCATGATTCTGGTGATGGTTTCTGATATCGGCAACCCTTTCTGTGCCGATGTGGTAAAAGGTATTGAAGAGCAGGCTGAAAAAAATGGTTACCGGATACTGTTGTGTAATTCCGGAGCCGATCCGCAGCGATCCCGTTCGGGGCTGGCCTTACTTTCGGGGAAAATGGTGGATGGTATTATTACCATGGATGCGACTTCACGGTTGCCGGAGCTGAGCACCCTGATTGGCCGGATGCCCTGGGTTCAGTGTGCTGAGCATGCAGAGTCGGGAGATATTTCTTGTGTCGGCATTAATGATCATCAGGCTTCCGGTTATGTGGTCAACTTCCTGCTGTCACAGGGGTACCGGCGGGTCGCATTGATCAATCATGATCTGAACTATAAGTATGCCCGTTTTCGTGAAGCAGGTTATCTTGATGCACTTCGGCAGGCAGACAATGACTATAGCGCTATCGAATATGCCAGCGACTTGAGTTTTGCTGCCGGTAAAGCCGCCATGGATAATTTGCTAAAAACCGCTCCCCGGCCCGATGCTGTATTTGCCATTTCCGATACCCTGGCCGCCGGCGCGATGCGCGCCATTCAGGACGCCGGGCTCTCTATCCCCGGCGACATCGCCATGGTAGGGTTTGACGGGATTCCGCTGGCTGAAATGGTTTCCCCGCAACTGACCACCATTGAACAACCCTCGGCAGACATCGGACGCCAGGCAGTCAGATTATTGCTAAATAAAATTGAGCACCCGGACAGTGATGCTGAGCGGCTGGTTCTGGACTGGCGGCTGGTGGTTCGCTCCAGTAGCTGATATTGCGGGCCTGCCCGGCGGGATTGCCAGAAAATTCCCTTCGTAGTCATTGAATTGACAAAAATCCCATCCTGCAATCTTGATCTGTTTTGCAGATTAAAGATACTGTATGTATATACAGTAATTTTCCGGGAGTCCGGTTATGAAGTTTTATCAGCCCGCGGAGATCCGCGCAATTCTGGAACTGCCTTTTTTTATCAGCCGTGTTCCTTGTGGTTTCCCGTCCCCGGCGCAGGATTATGTTGAGCAAAGGATCGATCTGAATCAACTGCTGGTGAATCATCCCGGGGCGACTTATTTTATCCGTGTCAGTGGAGATTCTATGACGGAAGGCGGGATTGATGACGGAGATATGCTGATTGTTGACAGTTCACTCACTGCCGGGCATGGAGATATTGTGGTGGCTGCAGTCAGCGGTGAATTTACGGTAAAACAGCTGATGTTGCGTCCTTCCCTGCATCTGCGGCCAATGAATGCCAGGTATTCGGAGATTGCCATTACCGATCCCGATCAGTTCGAGATTTTCGGGGTCGTCAGGCACGTGGTAAAAACCTTCGGCCAGTAAGGCGGGGGAGTGGCAGCGCTATGGAAGGATGCTGCCAGTCCGTAAAAAAAGCTGCCTTTTCTCATGCTTTACTGCTATCTCCAATACCATCCCGCCGCTGAATATCCTTTATGGCTGCTCTCGCTGATATCCCTTTGCCATGCAGGGCAGGATAACGACCGGTTACTTCGCCACCGGCAGATCGCTATAGCGTGTGGTATAGGCAGGGGACAGCATATCGCGCTTCATCGCCCAGCTTTTACGAATCCCCTGTCCGGCGAACCATAATTTGCCTTTACCACTCTGGTTCAGCCCGTCAACCACACGCATCAGCGCTTCACTGTTGGCACGGGGGGCATGTTCATCAAACAGGTTGAGTTGTGACACTCCCTGGCTGAAAAAGTCCCCCAGCACCACCCCGGCTTTCATATAACGATGCCCGTCGCGCCAGATACCTTCGAGCATATCCATCGCGACATGAATAATATCGCGGGTATCGTTAGAAGGGGTGAGTAGTATTCCTGTTGCCTGGTTGCCGTAAAATGTTTCGCCGGCAGTGTGAGGGCTGGTGCGGATAAATACGGTAATCTGCCGGCAGTACTGGCGTTCACCGCGCAACTTTTCTGCGG
The DNA here is from genome assembly GCF_002345795.1 of Tatumella sp. UBA2305. NCBI lineage: Bacteria > Pseudomonadati > Pseudomonadota > Gammaproteobacteria > Enterobacterales > Erwiniaceae > Tatumella > Tatumella sp. UBA2305. The sequence continues at coordinate 67,725 of NZ_DDVT01000002.1, read as the reverse complement.
CACGTTCGGCATAAGCACAGACCGCCTGACGCATGGCTATGAATTCGGTGATACGGGTACCAAAAGAGCGCGAACAGATGATTTGCTGTTTTACCGGCGCAAACTCCTCCAGCTGCAGACAGGGTTCGCCGCGCAATTCACGGACAGTACGTTCGAGTACCACATTAAAGTGTTTGCGGATAATCCAGGTGCTTTGCTCAGATAGATCTTTAGCGGTGATAATTCCCATGGTATTCAGTTTGCGGCTAATTCTGCGGCCAACGCCCCAGACTTCTTCTACCGGCACCAGCGACATCAGTTTACGCTGACGTTCGGCATTGGATAAATCCAGTACCCCGCCGGTTTTTGTCCATTTTTTTGCTGCATAATTAGCGAGTTTTGCCAGCGTTTTGGTGGGGGCAATACCAACTCCCACGGTCAGGTGTGCTTCCTGCTTCACCCTCTGGCGAATTTCATGGCCAAACTCATCCAGGTCCCGACAATTGCGTATGCCACTCAGATCCATAAAGGCTTCATCGATCGAATAGATTTCTACCGAAGGGGCCATGCTTTCCAGGATCGACATTACGCGATTACTCATATCGGCATACAGGGCATAGTTAGAGCTAAAGACATGAATATTATGTTTTTTTATCTCATCTTTTAGCTGGAAGTACGGAGCGCCCATCGGAATATTGAGTTTTTTCACTTCGGCACTTCGGGCAATGACACAGCCGTCATTATTACTCAGCACGATCACGGCTTTTCCCCGCAGATCCGGCCTGAATACGCTCTCACAGCTGGCATAAAATGAATTGACATCAACCAGCGCGAACATAAGCCCTCCGTGATGTTGGTGACAGAAAGAAGTACTTTTCCCTCAGCCGGATAAACTGACGGATAACATACCAGGCCGGATAACTGTGCAAGAGAATGGCGGATAATCCGTCTCTCAGTCTGTGATTGATAGTGATAACCAGGGTCATTTCCCCACCGATAAATACTGTTTATATATACAGTATTCATCGGTAGGGTAAATGGGTCAAGCTCCCGGAGGAACAAGCCGGTAAAGCTATTGGCGGGTAAGGGAATTTAGCGGGTGGGGGGGAGGAAGTAACAGAATAATGGGGCTGCTCGTGATGGTCAGCTGTGTAGTATAGTGCCAGCCTCTAAAAGGCGCTTTAACGGCATCAGATAGCAATATCAAACAGCAATTCCCGTAACCAACGATGGGCGGCATCGCGATCTGTGCGGTCATGCCAGACGACCATTTTGGTAAAGCCTTTAACTGCCAGCGGTGGCGGTAACACTTTCAGGCCTGGCAGATTCAGCGTTAGCCGGCGTGGAACCACACTGATCAGGTTACTGACGCGTAAAATTTCCGGCAGCACCAAAAAATTGCATACCGACAGGGTAACCCGCCGGGAACGGCCCAGAGCGTCCAGGGCCTCGTCAGTGACACCGCGGAAATTTCCCCCGCTATACGACACCAGAGCATGATCTTCAGCGCAAAATGCATCCAGCGTCAGGGCGTTCGGTTGTGCCAGCGGGTGTTGTTCACGCATTAAACAGACATAGTCTTCGTGGTACAGAGAGCGGGCATGCAGATCCGGGGGAGCACTGTCGGGGGTGACCAGCGCAATATCAATATCCCCGCGCTCGAACTGAGCATTTAGCTGTTCATTATTCACCGGCAGCACCGCTACACGGATCCCTGGAGCCTGTAACTGCAGTGCTGCCATAAACGGAACAATCACCGCCCGCAGGGCGTAATCAGTGGCCGCTATTTTTAACGTTATTTCTGCGGTGGCAGGATCAAAGGCTTTCGGTTGCAACAGTTCGCTGACTTCCGCCAGAATCGCTTTTACCGGCTGGGCCAGCTCAAGGGCGCGCAGGGTTGGAATAATTCCACGCTGGCTGCGGGTAAATAGCGGGTCATCAAAACACTCACGTAACCGTGTCAGCATGCCACTGACCGCCGGTTGTGTCAGAGACAACCGTTCAGCGGCACGGGTCACACTGCGCTCATCCAGCAGCGCATCCAGTGTTTTCAGTAGATTAAGATCAAGGGTACGGATATCGGTTTTCATAGCTCTCTGGAATGACAGGAAACTCAGAATTCAGCGGTTATCAAAGCATGCGGCGGAGGATTTAGCCAGTCAGCCGGCCATAAAATTACAACCAACGCCGGGTTAAGATATTATATTTCGTGATATCTGAAATAAAAAATAGTGATTGGCCTTATTTCTTCATCAGTCAGATAATTTTGTTGTCCGCTAACAGAATGCGTAGCTTTTTATGATGGAGACCGACGATGAAAATGAATGCAATTCACTGGCCGGAAGGTTTCGTGCCTGGTTTTTCTGATAACTACTGTTCTAATGAAGTGATTGTGGCGGGTCTGACGACGGAAGATATCTGGCCATTACTCACTACCCCGGCACACTGGCCTGAGTATTACCAAAACTCGGCGAATACCCGCTTTTATGACAACAAAGGCCCGGAACTGGAGCAGGACGTCCGTTTTTACTTCGAAACGTTCGGTTTCCCGGTGGAATCTAAAGTGACCGAATATGTGGCGCCAGCGCCAGGTGAAGCTGCCCGTGTATCATGGCATGGCTGGGCGGGTGAAGAAGGTACTGATGAACGTCTGGACGTACTGCATGCCTGGCTGGTGGAAGATCTGCCGGATAACCGGGTACGTATCCTGACCCAGGAAACACAGAATGGTAAGCCTGCCGTTGAACTGGCGAATACTAAACCTGACCCGATGATTAATGGTCATCAGGACTGGCTGAAGGGCTTGGTGGCTGCCGCAAAAGCGGCAAAAGCTGGGAAGTAATCAGATCCGCTGACTGAGCCACTCCAGGGCCTGTTGTGCCCTGGAAGAGAGTAGCCATCTCGTCCGCTGGATGAACCAGAGGGTATCTGCCAGCCCGTAGCCTGCCGGCCCCTTATTCACACCGGCTGGAGCGCTACAGCGTCAGCGAGTAACACCGATATGGCGCCGGATACGGGGCGCCATTTTTCTCCTCTGAATTCTTATTCTCCCTGAGAACGTTGGTGCGGGTGATGAAAAAACACCACGGACTATTGCTATCAAAATACATTAGCACTAATGTATTTTTCATCATCAGCGAGGAACAGTGTATGAAAATCAAACCCGGCCTGGGAGAGTTACTCCGATATCTGGCTGAATTAGTGGATAAAGGTTCTGAAGAAACTTACCGGAATATGAATATCCGCTATCGGCCACGGTTCACGCCTGTCCTGCGGGCTATGCATGAAGGAGCCGTGACTATTCAGGACGTCACGGCAGCTACCCGTCTGACTCAGGGAGCCGTCAGTCAGTCGGTAGCTCTGATGGAACAGGAAGGGATTGTTAGCCGCCATCAACTCAGTGATGGCCGAAGTTCAGCACTCACCCTGACGCCAGAGGGGGAGGCGCTGACCAGAAGATTACTCAGTCACTGGGAGGCCATTTTCGGGGCGATAGCCACACTGGAACAGGATGCAGGATGGCCGGTGATGCGTTCTCTGGAAACACTGGTCCATTGCCTTGAAACCCGGGGTTTTCAGGAAAGAATCGCACTTGCCAGTGCAGCATTGTCAGTCACAGGAGAACAACATGCCATCAACCGTAAGTGATCGTAACTGGTTCAGTGCCGGTGGCAGTGATTATGCACAATATCGTCCCCGTTATCCTGCAGAACTGGCGGCTTTTCTGGCGACTCTGGCACCGGACAGACAGTCCGCACTGGATGTCGGCTGTGGCAACGGACAACTCACCTGTCTGCTGGCCGACTATTTTGAGTCGGTTACCGGCACCGATCCCAGTGAGACGCAGATTCACAGTGCTGTCCTGCATGAGCGGGTGACTTACCACTGTGCGGCCGCTGAAACTCTGCCACAGGACGCTAAACAGTACAGCCTGATTACTGCGGCCCAGGCCGCCCACTGGTTTAAGCTGGAACAGTTTTACCGGGAAGTGAAACGAGTCGCGGCCCCGGAGGCCGTGATTGCGCTGATAAGCTACGGTGTATTACAGCTGGAACCCTTGTTAAATGAACGGTTTCTGCGTTTTTATCAGGATGAAATCGGTCCTTACTGGCCGCCAGAAAGGCAACGGGTGGATAACGGCTACCGCGACATCTACTTCCCGTTTGATGAACTTCCCACTCCGACGTTGCGCATCAGCTATCAGTGGACCCTGCAACAACTGCTGGGATATATCTCCACCTGGTCTGCGGTGACCCGGGCACGCGAAGCGGGGAAAGCTACGGTTTTACAGCAATTTAGCCGGGATATTGAGATGTTATGGGGTGACCCGCAAACACTGCGGCCAGTCAACTGGCCGGTGATTATCCGGGCCGGAAAAGTGGGTTGATCTCAGGCTGAGCCGGGCGGTTCTGCCGCCTGCGAATAGCTAACAATGGCATGACACAAAGAGACAATTCACAGGGGCTTTTGGCCGCCAGGGCAATAAGGTCATAACCTCAGGGGGAGGGTTTCGGTGGATGGCTGGCTGCAGAGGTACAGAAAAAAGCCAGCGTTACCATCAGCAGAACCGGTAGCATCGCCATTTTCAGGCCGGCATGCTGACCTGTTATCCCCAGCAACGGCGGTCCGGCCAGGAAAGCGACATAACCCACAGTCGCAGCGATAGTGACACGAATATTGCTGTTGTTGCCTTCCCCGGCGGCCGACAGTGTTAGCGGAAACCCAAGTGATGCGCCAATTCCCCATAGCAATACGGCGACCGCAGCCAGCCATTGGCTGGCAGAGAAAACGATTAACAGCAGACCGGTAATTGCTGACAGAGCACTGAATCTCAGCATTAACACCCGGCCGAAACGGCGAACAAAACTGCCACCAATAAAGCGTCCGAGGGTCATGCCTGCAGTAAAACCGACATAGACCAATACCCCACTGGAATGACTGAAATGATATGCATCGGTCATCAGAAGGGGCACCCAGTCATTTGCGGCACCCTCAGCCAGCGCCATGGCCAGGATGACTACGCTCAGCAAAAGCAGGCGCTTGTCACGCAGTGCACTGACAACCTGCGTCAGATAGCTGTCATGATGTGTATTACTGATGATTTCTTGTTCACTGTGCCAGCCGAGCCGCTTTATCAACGGTAATACACATAAGCCTGCCAGTACGAAAATCAGGGTGAAATGCCATTCAGGAGCAAGTTGCAGGTGAGTCAACAACATTCCGGCTAACGCTCCGACGAGAGTACCGCAACTGAAAAAACCGTGCAGAATCGTCATTATTGGTTTTTTTTGCAGTCGTTCAAATGCTGATGCTTCGATATTGATACAGATATCAGCGATTCCTGTACCAAAGCCAAACAGCGCCAGAGCAGAGAACGCCAGTACCACACTCTGCAGATTCAGACTTAACGCTAATACCAGCAATCCGCTCAGCAGCAGAAAATATCCGCCAGTCATCACCGGGCGGATACCATAATGGTTAATCAGTTTACCCGCCAGCAAAATTCCTGCCATCGAACCGCAGGAAAAGCCGAACAGGATCATGCCCATCGTTTCAACTGAAGCCTGTAAAATATCCCGCATCGCGGGGGTCCGGCTGACCCAGCTTGACCAACTGATCCCCGGTAAAAACATCAATGAAAATAATGCAGTTTGTTGAGTCAGTGCGGTTTGTCTTTGATTGTTGCTCATGCTGTTCCTGAAAATAAACGATCCCTGGCGCTCAGATTAAAAATCCCCGACAGGGAGTTCCGGGAGATCACCGATAACGAGTCACAATTGTGCGTAAAACATGATGAAGTACAAGTGAATATTCTGATGACAGCCGTTCAGTGCTGTATTGCGGCCGGAGTACCGGGATGAGCAGCCATCGGCTGGCGGCGAGCTAACATTTTGCGATCAGAAGACCGTAGACTCATGGTAGCCACCCCGGGACAAGGAATGCCGGCTTTTCAGAAAGCAACAAACTCAGATATCGGCTCCGGAATAATTAAAAAATTTTATGCCAGCATGCCGGGACCTGATATTGCATCTGACCGGCCGAATAAATGACCAGAGCCAGTCAGAGTGTCACTCACCTCCCCGGTGTCTGGTTTAGTCTGTAGCGCAAAAATTCATCAGTTATTAGCAATAAAATTAACCGGTAATTTTATTCTGTATAAATGTAACTCGGAATATTTCATTATTAGTGATTAGAGGAAGTTATTATTTTATTCGATTTTAAAGGTGTCAGGTTTAGAGAAAGGAAGGGGTTTTGCAATGAATATTTTGGTTAATTAAACCCTGTCGTTAAATTATCGATTATTTAAATAAACGATCTTTTATTTTAAGTTAAAAAAAATAGTGGCGATTAACTCTTAGGGTATTGGAGTATTTAGATTTTGATATCGTTAGTTATATAGTTATTGGTTTTTTATTCTGCCACATGTGTTTTACATAGCATTAAAAAGGAATTAGACTGAGCTTAAACCTAAGCTACATCTGAAATATTCTTATTTTTAAGCGATGGGTTCTATTTTTAGGGGCTAATAAAATTATATTTAGCTGCTCTCCGGGTATGTTGATAAGGAATATCCTGGTACCGGTAAAACTATGAAAAAAGAAAATATACAGCAGATGATTCGAGGTTGGTTTATCGGACCATTTAATCCCGCGGTGTTTCAGACTGACCAGGTAGAAGTTGCAGTGAAGCATTATTCTGCCGGTGATTACGAGGCTGCTCATTATCATAAAATTGCTACCGAAATCACGATGATAATCTCAGGGCGAGTGAGAATGACCGCAGGGGATTTTATATCCGGAGATATCATTACTCTTGAGCCGGGAGAGGTGACTGACTTTTTTGCAGAGGAAGATACGACGACAGTGGTGGTTAAATTACCGGCTGCAAGTGCAGATAAATATCCTGCGGGAGAGAAATAATGATTAATATTGTTATTCCTATGGCCGGGCGAGGTAGCCGTTTCTCTGCAGCCGGTTACAGCGACCCTAAACCCTTAATTATGTTGAATGACAAAAGAATGATTGAGGTCGTGGTTAATAACCTTCGTCCGGCGGCAGCACACCGGTTTATTTTTATCTGCCAATCCTCTCATGTCAGAGAATACCGGCTGGAACAGATACTTCAGCATATTGCACCGGGAGCGATTATTGTCCCTGTGGAAGGTATTACAGAAGGTGCTGCCTGTACGGTGCTGGCGGCAAAAGCATTCATAGATAACTCTCAGCCGCTGATGATCGCGAATTCAGATCAGTGGGTGGATACCAACATCAATCATTATTTGCAACAGATGGAAGACCGTTCGCTGAATGGATTGATAATGACAATGACAGCCAGTGATCCTAAATGGTCATATGCCTGCTGTGATAGTCACGGAAATGTAGTCTCGGTAACAGAAAAACAGGTGGTTTCTGATCAGGCAACGGTTGGTATTTATAACTACCGGTATGGTAGTGATTTTTGTCGGTTTGCAGAACAGATGATCCGAAATAACGACCGTAGTCAGGGGGAATTCTACGTGGCTCCGGTCTACAACTATATGTTGGCTGCAGGCCGTGGTCCTCTGGGGATGGTCAATATTGGCAGTGAGATGGAGGGCATGTACGGGCTGGGTACCCCCGCAGACCTGCAGGCATTTTGTCGTCTGCCGGTTTATTGCCAGGCCATTAATTTCGGGATGGCAGGTGAATCACACTAGCATGAGAATTATTCGTTACAGACATGACAAGAGACTCAATATCCGTACGTTGGAGCGAAGCTACAGTGCGAAACTGGCTCTGAAAGACAATCCCGATGCACTGACAATCATCAGTTTTTCGACCTGCCACGATTGTCCTACGGATAAAGAGGCTGTGGTCAACGGTAGTTCCCGGTTTATGTTACCGGATGTGCAGCATGTTGCGCTGATTAATATACAGAATGATTCGGCCCTGTATGCGCACCTGCTCTGGGATATCACCCATCAGATGCCGGTGGGATGCCGGCTTTACATCAAAGAGCAGATTCCCTGTAAAACTCTGCTGGAGCGTGATTATTATGCTCAGGCATTCAGTGAAATGGCCCCTGCGGAAGGGTTCAAAGTTTACAGCAAACATCACCCCCTGGCAGCAGAGCAGGACAAGGGACTTGAGCAGTGGAGTTTCTGTATCCCGGTCGGGCCGGAGGATCCGGTATTTCTCAACGCCTGTGTTGAACGTATTCTGCAACTAAATTTGCCTGAGTACGAAATTATACTCTGTGGTAATCCACACCCGGAATTCTTATATTTTGACCAGGTGCGGATTGTAGGCCAGGAGATAACTGCGCCTCCGGTACACATTACCCGAAAGAAAAATGTACTGGCCAAGGCAGCCCGGTTCGCCAATCTGTGTATTATTCATGACAGGGTAATGTTGCCGCTAAATTTCTATGATGCTGTGTGCCGTTTCGGTGACTACTATCCGTTTTGTGGCTTTCAGTCATTCTATTTTGCAGATAAATACAATGTGTTGCCGAGGAAATACTCTGATTTCAATACGATAGAACAGGACCTGTCCCGCGAACTGGATATTCATTCGGTAACCAGACAGGATACCGCACTGATCAGTAAGCTTTTCTACTGCTATCAGCATCCGGCGAGGAGTCAGTATGGCCATGACTACCTGACCGGCAGTCTTAGCCTGTGCAAAAAGTCAGTCTGGCGACATTGTCCTCAAAATGAACAACTATTCTGGAATGACTATGAGGATATTGAACAGGGAATCCGGGCCAGTCATTATGGAATCCCTACGGTGATTAATCCGTTGGCCATTACACAAAGTATGAATGCCCGGTCAGTGATCCATTATTACGGCTATGTCGCGGTAAAAGATTATCAGGGCAGGGACAGAATGAGCCGTTGCCTGTTAGAAATGGTGCCATTTTTACCGAAGAAACCACTGTTCAGAATCACCGCAGAACAGGCTCGTGAACGTATTTATCAGTTTGCCGGAAAATATGGGGCCAGTGGTCAGTTACTGCAGACTATCTCCTCGGCGGGGATGAGTGGTTTGTCCCGTTTTATGCTGATTAAAAAAGTTATCAAAGAAATTACCGTGAAACTCTCGCAAACCCGTGAGTTTATTAATGATTTCAGCCGGTTGATTCTTTGTGAGGAGATTGCACCCAATGAGCTGATTCAGTTGCTACGGGTAATGAACTCCTCCGCCAGTCCGGCGACTAAAAAAAGTGCCCTGATCGGCAGTTTTATTCTTAATAATCAGTTATCACACTCCTGGTTCTGTTCGCCATTTTACAAAAGTAATAATGACTGGTTTATCAGAGAAAATGTATTCAGCAAACTCAGTTTATGGTTCTCTGCCTGTTATCTGAAATATCTGTATAAAGGGGCCTATTTTCCGATGCCGGTGAGAGAGGTGGTGATCTTGTTGCATAACAGTACGCCTTACAGAAAATTACCGGGGAAAAAATGGAGTTAAAGGTTGAAGGTGTCAGTGAAGAAGAGTACGGGTTATGGATGAATGGCGGTAAGCAAACCCGGATTCCGGCCATTAATAAACAACAGTCTCAGGTGTTGTTATTAGGTTTTGACATGGAGAAGGTCAAAAATTTCGCTATCCATCTACATTGCACTACCCATGCTATTTTTGTAAAAGTGAATAATGATAAAGAATATGATACTTATCGTGAACATCTGATTACACTTATCAAGATGCTGGTGCTTGATGATTCAACACCGGACCGCCAGGTAATGGTTTTTATTGTCTCAGCGAAACACGAGGATTATAAAAACGAATTATGGTCATTTTTTAATATGAGCACCCGCTATCTTCGGATTCAGCATTTTGGTGAATATTGGGCGTTACTCAATAATCTGGCGATGATATTTCCGGGAGTGACTATAACAGAACACTATAAAAGGGCAGTGAAATTGCTCAGAAAAAAAATAAACTCACTCAGGGCATAGTCATGGAGAATATCAGTATCATTTTTCAGGGACGGGTGCTGGACGAGGGAAAAATTTGCAGTGGCATGATGGCTAATATTGCCACCACCAGGAGCCAGTTTCCAGACGATGAAATCATATTGTCCACATGGAATTTGAACCCGGGAATACGTGAGGAACTGCTGAGGCAACTGCATCCCTTAAAGGTACGACTGGTTGAAAGTCAGGATCCCGGTCCGCTGGTTTACCAGCAAAAAAACGCCCGCTGGACAACGAATATTAACCGGATGATTGTTTCTTCCCTGGAAGGTATCCGCCTGGCCAGACATGGGCTGGTGATAAAACTACGTACAGATTCACTGCTATATCAGTCTGATATCAGGGATATTTTATTACGCCGGCAGGAAGATGAACGAAATTTCCCCAGAGATCCGGAGTATGCATTATTTCAACAACGGGTAATTAACGGTAATGTTTTTGCGCGAAATGCCAGAGGATATATGCCCTATTTATTTCATCCCGGGGATATTTTTCTGGCCGGAAACCGTGAAGACCTGCTGGACTTGTTCGATATTCCACTCGCTGACAGTAGTGTATTTGAAGTTTGTTTCTGTTTTTCAATCTTTTCGTTAATGCGTTATGTGCCGGAACAATACCTTTGGGTCAGATATATTGAAAAAATGAAGGGCAGAATAGAATTCCCGGGTAATGCAGTATTTACAGAAACACTCAGGGAACGGTCAGAAAAGTATTACGTAAGTAACTTTATACCCTATTCCAGTGAACAGCTTGGATTCCGATGGAGCAAACATCAGCGGGTGTATAAAAACAAAGGGCTTTCCAGTGTTTACCGTCTGGAAGACTGGTGCAATCTCCAACGGAGCCACCTGCCTTCGCGGAAAAATCGGGGCGTATTTTATAAGGTCCGCACGGTCAGGGTTTTTATCCTGCGGCTACTGTTATGGATAAAGTTTTTGCCGTTACATTTCGCGTTCGTCCGTGCTATCGCAATACGGGTCTATGGACGACGCTGTTAGCTGCTGGCAGATCAACAAGGAGTGTTTTTCGGAGGGTATATGCAGATTTTATCGCACCGGGGGCTGTGGCGAACCCCGCCAGAAAAAAACAGTATTGTTGCGTTCAGCCGTTCATTCAGTCAGGGATTTGGCTGTGAAACTGACGTTCGTGATTTTAACGGACAACTGGTGATTTCTCATGATATTCCGGAACAGAGTTGTCTTTTGCTTTGCGATTTCCTGCAACTGCATACCCGTATTAACAGTCAGTTACCCTTAGCGTTAAATATTAAATCTGATGGTCTGGCAGGGGAGATTAGGCAACTACTCAGGTTTTTCAAAACAGAAAATTACTTTTGTTTTGATATGTCAGTTCCGGATATGCAGGACTATCTGGCCACAGGGCTAAAGGTTTATGCACGTATCAGTGAATTTGAACCAGAAAGCGCGTTGCTTAGCAAAGTGCAGGGGATCTGGCTGGATAGTTTCTTATCTGAGCAGTGTGACCTGCTGCAGCTTGAAAAATTTCTGCAGCTCGGATTACCGGTCTGTTGTGTTTCACCTGAACTGCACCGCAGGCAGAACGATATTTACTGGCAGCAGCTCTTGCGTTTTACGGCGAGATTTTTGTCCACAGACCGGTTGATGCTATGCACGGATCAACCCGAAGAGGCCAGAGAGGCATGGAATGACCAATAAAATTCAGGCAATTATCTTCGACATGGATGGCGTGCTGATTGATGCCAGAGACTGGCATTATGACGCGCTAAATCAGGCACTGGCGTTGTTCGGCCTGGAGATTGCCAGACACGACCATTTGTCAAAATTTGATGGCTTGCCGACGCGCGATAAACTTTCCATTCTGAGCGAGGAAAAAGGACTTCCCCCGGCACTGCATGGGTTTATTAATCAACTGAAGCAGAAATATACGCTGGATATTGTTTGCCGCCACTGCCGGCCAGTATTTCACCATGAATTTGCTTTGTCCCGGTTACGTCATGAAGGCTACAGACTGGCAGTCGCCTCTAATTCTATTCGTGACAGCATCGGGATGATGTTAAGCAGGGCCTGTCTGCTGGATAACTTCGAGTTTTTTCTGTCTAACCAGGATGTTACCCGGGGTAAACCTGCGCCCGAAATCTATCAGAAAGCTATCGCCCGTCTTGGGTTGTTACCGCATCAGTGCCTGGTCGTCGAGGATAACGAAAATGGTATCAGGGCAGCGACGGAGAGTGGTGCTTATGTGATGAAAGTGACGGGAGTCAGTGAGGTGAACTACGGCAATATCAAAAATTATATTCGTGCAATTGAGGGCCATTCCCAATGATGACCATTATTACGTCGCTGGGCGGTAACACATTATATGAAATGACTCCGGAGTTTTCGTATCCGAAAATACTCAATGAGATCGATAAAAAAACGTTGTTCGAATATTCGCAGGAGATTGTTGCCAGCCTGTCTGACACTACAAAACGAATTTTTCTACTGCCAGAACGAAGGGATAAGCAGTTTCAGCTGTCACCGATGATTTCAGTGGTCAGTCAGGGTGCAGGTAAAATCCTTTATTTACAGGGAGATACTGGTGGTGCGGCCTGCAGTTGTTTGCTGGCAGTCGAAGATATTGATGCTGAAGATGAGTTGATTATCATCTCAGCCGATCAGTATATTGATGCCAACATTCAGACAATTATTGAGTATTTTCGTCAACAGCAGGCTGATGCCGGGGTTCTGACCTTCAGGTCTTTACATCCAAAGTGGGCATTTATCAGAAAACAGGAAGATGACCGGATTATTGAGGTCGCCGAGAAGAAAGCAATCAGTCGGAATGCCATTGCCGGGTTTTATTATTTCAGAAAAGGGCAGTTTTTTACCCGGGCAGCTCAGGACAGTATCCTCAAAGGTTCCCTGGTTAACGGTCAGTATTATTTGTCAGGTTGCCTGAATGAGATGATTTTACAGAATATGAAGATCATCGGCTGGCCATTAGCGGAAGGGAGTTATCATAATTTTTATGATATTCACGCCATTCAGGAATTTTCTTCATTCTGTAGCTCCCGTAATTCACGCCCGGCGGCCAGAAAAGCTTATGTTGCGATGCTCGCCACTCAGACGCTTAAAAACCCCGGGCTGTTGTTCGGGAGCGAAGTCAGATTACAGGAGCATGGCGGACAGTTGTCAGGAATTACAGCGGTGAGCCAGGCATTAAATTATTTCCTCCATTCGGCACAGCACCTTTCCGTGGACGAACAACTGAGTAGTGATGACAACAATAAACATCTTATTTTTTATACCTTGTATTGCCAGGAAAGAATACAACGATTACTGGATGTAATAATTACCGGGAAAGAGGGGAAGATAGTGGAAATTCAGCGTTCGGAAGTTATCTGAGCTACCCGCATTGATATTTCATAAAGACAGTTGTTAAACAAATAATAATGAATTTTCAATTTAAATAAGGATATTTAGTGAAAAGTTTACTCCATGCGACATTTATTTCGGTGTCACTGGTTATATCATCCCCGGTGATAGCATTTGATAAAGTCTATACATTTGGAGACAGCATCAGTGATGGTGGATTTTCGGGGGCGATTACCCGATATCTGGCCGGCTATGACAGTAAGTTATATAACGAATTGATCTCTGAGGCATATACCGGGCAGGAACAATTGCCATATACGCAAGGCGGAACTAATTATGCTCAGTCGGGTGCTACAGCCAGTCAGACACCGTTTCTGATCTATAAAACCAGCGAGCAGATCAATCGTTACCTGGCACAAAATGGTCAGCAAGCCGGTAAAGAGGGATTATATATCCTGTGGATTGGCGGTAATGACCTCTCTGTGGATGTGGAGCAGAGCTTGTTGTCATTTAAATTCTCCAAAATTTTTGACAAGGGAGAGAGCTATCTGCTGTCAAATGCCCCCCGGGATGTCGTTGATCAGACCAGGCAGTTACTGGATGCGGGGGCCGGCATGGTGGTGGTTCCTAATCTGCCCAACGCTGGGATGAGTCCCTGGACCGGGACGGCGCTGTTTGGTTTTGCGCAGATGTTTCTGGGCGGCAATCTCTTAGATCTGCCCGGGCTCTATGCTATCCAGGATGAGTATTTACGTTCACTGGGCAGTATCGAAGGTGAAGAGGCACGTCAGACGGCTGTGATTAACTCAGTGGCGAATGTGCTGGAGAGAAAAGGGCTTAAGCTGCCAGTTGACCTCACCTCGGCAATACTGCGTGGATTTCTGGACATGGAAAATACGCTGACCCAACAGTTTAATAATGATGTAGAGAAAGGATTAAGTGGATTACAGGGAAATATTGTTCGTGCCGATGTGAACCGTCTTTTTACCGAAATTATTGACTCTCCGAAAACCTATGGCTTCGATAATATTCTGGTACCCATGTGTCAGATTGGGACACCGGCGCCTTTCTGCAAAGAAGATAGTCAGGGATTCTATAATGACCAGGTCTATTTATTTTCTGACTGGTTTCACCCAAGCCCGACGGCGCACGCAATGATCGCTGAATATATGATGTCGATCATCGATGCCCCGTTACAGGTCGTCGGATTAAGCGAGGGGATGAGTAATATTCAGTCTGACCGTCGTTTATTTCTCGATACACAGTTGCAAAAACAACGCATGGATTCCTCGGTTCAAAAAGTCACCCTGTTTGGCGGCTACAGTGGCAAATACAGTCGGGTGAAGGATAATGGCTTACTGAACGGCAGCAATGGTCTGGCGAGTAACGGACATATTGGATTTGCGCTGCAACCGGTTAGGGGACTGACTGTCGGTGGCATGTTCAGCACAGGTAGCAGTCATTTTAAATCGTCAGATCTGTTTAAATATCAATATACCAGTACTTCGGTGAGTCTGTTCAGCCAAATGGTTTTGAACAATGGGTTGTGGGGAAATATTGATCTTAGCAGCGGTAGCGCCCGGTTTGATCATATTCGACGAGGGATAAAACTCGGGGCTGCTATTCGTCAGGAGCAGGGACAGACCGGGGGCCGTTTTAGCGGTATAAGTGTCAATGCCGGTTTTGATATTACACTGCACCCCAATATCACCACAGGACCTGTACTGGGTCTCAGCTATGATCGAATGCAGGTTAACGGGTACCACGAAAAAGACAATAACAGTACTTCAATGAAATTCGGTAATCAGAAACAGAACCGGAAAAATATTTCGGTGGGATGGAGGTTTGATACCCGTAATTTACCGGTTAACCCGTACCTGCATCTGACTTACCGGCAGGAATCCGGCACTGCTCCGGACAAAGTCACCGCCTCATTAAAAAGTACAGGCACTCAGTTCTGGCGTGATACCAACCTGGCGAAGTCCCGGCAATGGCGTGAGGCGAAACTGGGCGTGTACTCTGAGTTAAGCGCAAACCTGAGTTCTTATGCTGCGGTTTATCTGAGCAACAGTAATGACCACAATACCATGATCAATTACGCCACCGGCCTTAGCTACTCATTCTGATTCATACCCTCACCACAGGGAACCCCGATTTTCATTAACACAGTTCTCCCCTGGCAGTAAGGGGAGAATCCTGGTGGTTGCTAATTTAGAACAGTGAGCCGTTTACAGAGGTTTATTCATGATCACAGAGCGTCGGAATATCCATATAATCCAGGTTTACCGTGGTCTTGCGGCGTTAGCCGTGATTTTTTATCACTATAGTTGGTTTATTTCACCACTTGAACAAACTCTGCTGAGACGGGGCTATCTGGGAGTGGATATCTTCTTTATGGTCAGTGGATTTTTAGTCTGGATAACGACCCGGCAGTTGCAGGCCGGATGGCAAAGTAGTCTGCGTTATATCGTGAAACGCAGTATGCGAATTATCCCTGCCTATGCGCTGGTGACCCTCGGATATGCCTTGTACTTTGCATTCACTCGCCCGACAGCAGACCTTATCTGGCAGACGTTTAAATCGCTGTTATTTATTCCCCTTAATGGAGGTAACTCGCCCGCTTATGGCTTTCCGTTGCTGGAAAATGGCTGGACGCTGAATTATGAGTTTTTTTTTATCTGACGGTCGCTGTCCTGCTATTGGCCGGACGCTACCGCTATGGGTTACTGGTGGCGATATTTTTTTTACTGATGTGGTTGATGCCGCGTGAACAACTGCTGATGAGTCAGTCCGTCGATGCATATTTTTACCGGCAATATTTCCTGATGATAAGTGATAGCGTGAATATCGATTTCCTGGCGGGACTACTGGCAGCCATGCTGTGGCAGAGAATGTCTGACCGTGCCGGGATAATGTGGTGGTTAATCATGGTGGGGGCGATCGTCTATTTTCTGCTGGCCGTGACTTTTTTGTATGCACCATTCGGTGATACGGGTAATCCGCACACCAGCGTAATGACGCTTCCCTGTTTTTTGCTGTTTATCAGCGGGCTAAAATTCAGCAAAATAAAACCACGTCAGTATCCCCGATGGTTATTGTTTACCGGGAAAATATCTTACTCGCTTTATTTATTACATATGGCAGTCATCTTTATGCTGGTCTCACTGGCACAGCATGTTTTTGGAATGCAATATTTCGATGAGTTTTCACATCGGTTTAATTTACTACTGGTCAGTCTGGGAGTGACCTTTTTTTTATCCTGGTACTATTATTTTATGATTGAAATAAAATTATCAGTATTTCTGCGGGATAAATTATTGGCGGTTATGAATTTATAACCAGCACCATTAATCAGAATCTAACGGAAGAGAGTAGTTATGTACAGTGAACGGAAATTACGAACCCTGAAAAAACGAGAAATTCTTCAGGCGTTGACAGAATTATGTAAAGACCTTAATTCTGAAACGCTTTCCGGTAGTACTTTACCGGAGCTTGAGTTCTGGCCGAAAACCCGCCAGATTGCAGATCGCTGCGATGCCAGTATTTATGTCACCCGCGCTATATTATTGCAACTCGAGGAGGAGGGGAAAGTCATTAAATCGCCACAGCTTTATTTTAATTCTTTGCGCTGGTTTATAAAAAAATTACCTTCTTAATGACTGAGCCCGACGACGCTGTCGTCGGGCAACAGAACTATTTGGCATTATTGATTCGCGGAGTATAACTTTGCTGCCGCTTTTCTGCCGGACGCAGATCACACTGTGCTGGCAGGAATGCCGCAATAATCCCGGCAATGGTCAGTGAACCAGCTAATACAATCACGGCGGTATTCTGTCCATACAGATAGATAGTTAACCCCACCAGATAAGGACCACAGAAGCCCCCAAGATTACCCAGACCGTTGATCACTCCGCGGGCACTCCCCGCCGCTTCCGGAGGAGCTATACGCCCGGGAATGCTCCAGAACGGGCTGGTGGCTGCTTTCAGGAAGAATCCACAGGCCACCAGTGCCAGATAAGCGGCCACCACATATTCACGTAACAGCACCGAGGCCAGCAGGCAGGCTGCAAAACAGAACAGAGAAATCATCACCCATTGCCGCCGCTTACCGGTTTTATCACTGAAGTAAGAGACGACATAAATTCCCGATAAGGTGGCTATAAAAGGTAAAACTGTCAGCAAGCCGACGTTGCCAATACTGGCCCCTGTCAGATTTCTGATGATAGTGGGCAGCCACAGGGTGTAACCGTAATCACCCGTCTGATAGAAAAAATTCAGGATGACTAACTTCATCAGGCCAGGGTTACGGAACACTTCTTTCAGGGGCGCATGGGTGAGCGGCGGAAGTTTACTGCGCTCCGCCCGGTCACGTGCCATTTCACGCTGCAAATATTCCCGTTCGGCAGCCGGTAACCAACGGGCATCTTCTGGGCGATCACTGACCATCAGCCACCAGACAGCCAGCACCACCACAGACAGCAGACCCTCGATAATAAATAACCAGCGCCAGTCGAGCAGTGCAATAATCCAACCGGAGATCGGTGCGGTTACCATCCCACCCAGCGGGGCAAACATCATCACAAACGCATTAGCACGCCCCAGTTCTTTTTCAGGAAACCAGTTACTGACCATGGTCAGAACTACCGGTAACATGCCACCTTCAGAGACACCGAGTGCGAAGCGTAATATCAGCAACTGATACTGTTGGGTGACAAATCCGGTGGCAATTGAGATGACGGCCCATGCCACCAGTGACCAGGCTATAAAGCGTTTACCACTGCCTCGAACGGCAATATGTCCTCCGGGGACCTGTAAAAACAGGTAACCAATAAAAAAAATGCCGCTGACCACTCCGGCCATCTGGCTGGACATCAGCAAATCCTGTTCCATACCACCAGGTAGCGCAAAACTGATATTTACCCTGTCCATAAATGACATGATGCAGGCAATCAGGATTGGCACAATAATCCGAAACCAGCGGGTTCCGGGCGGTGTTTTTTGCATGATGAATCCCCTTTATGTCTCGTCGGTTGTAGTAATGCAAAGCCCTGACGGGACTGTGGCATGACCCGATAATGTGCTTTTCAGGAACTATCAAACGTGTTTTTGGATTGATGATGTGGGATCCGGGTCACGTAAGGAAATGTTAAGAAAGTGTGTTACAAGGTTCGTGAGCCAGGCAGGGATAGGACAACAATTGAAGCCGGGTAACTCAGAGTGTTTCCCCGACCGAAAGACGGTAATGAAGGTCAATATGGATCTCCGGAGATTGTCCGGCAATCTTCTGTAGCATAATTTCTGCCACCGTTTTACCTATTTCAAAGCGTGGAGTGATCACGCTCGCCAGTTTTAACGGGGTCACCTGACCAATTTCCAGCCCGTGAAAGCCAGCGATACTGAGTTGCTGAGGAATTTTCACTCCTGACTGTAAACACTCCTGTAGCACTCCTACCGCTAAATCGTCGTTAGTACACAGGATACCGTCAACTTTCGGATACTGTTGGCGGGCCAGAGTCATCATACCGTTACCCATGGAGACTGAAGAGATCTTATTCGGGGTAATTTGTCCGGATGGACGACCAGCCTGTTGCATAGCCGCACAGTAGCCGGCAAAGCGTTGTTGATCCCTGAGATCGGACATTGAACCGAAATAGATAATGTTTTGCTTACCCCGGCTAAGCAGTAGCCGGGTCATATCAAAGCCAGCTTGCTGGTTATCGAATCCGACACAGATCCGCCCGGGCTGGTACTGATTGCCCATCACTTCTGCGACAGGAATAGCAGCAGCTTTAAGATATTTTTCGGCACGTAATGTATGTGTTGATTCAGAAAGAATGATTCCTTTTACCTGCATTGCCAGCAGTGCGGCAATTTGTTCCTCTTCCCGCTCAGCATCATAATCGTAACTGACCACAACGGTTTTGAAAGTGGTATTGCTGATGACCGATTCAATACCGGCCAGTAGCCCCGGGAATATCTGATTATGAAATGACGGGATCAAAACACCAATGCGGGCTGTGGTCTGGCTGGCAATCTGCGCATTGTCCTGATCCGGCTGATAGCCCAGTTCTTTGATAATCTCTGCAATCCGCTGTGATGTTTCAGCCGTGACTTTTTCTGGTGTCCTCAGATAACGGCTGACCGTCATGGGAGTCACTCCGGCCAGAGAGGCAATATCATGCAGTGTAATACGCTGGTTTTTCATACCGGAGATCCAGATAACCTAAACGGAATAGCTGCAGCAGAATGCCGCCAGCGTGGCAACAGGTTACTGTAAGAATAGCCGGAATGTCACTCAATGAAATCTGAAATTTATAACGGTCTCTGATGGCCATCGGGAATACAGGGCTACGGCCCGGGACCCACAAAGTCAGACTCCCGGGCACTGCCGGCCGGTTCAGGGATTTATCAAACGACCGATGGAACGAAAGAATTGCTTCTGCTCAGCCCCCTTTTTTATGGCTCCTTCCCGGTAGAAGTAGACTTTTCGCAGATTACAGTTAAGGAGCTCTGCAATATTTTTAGTGTTCAGGTTGTACAGGTAAGCACGCAACAGAGAAACCTGCTCTTTGTTGAGGTTTAGCCGGTTATTAAAGATAACACTATAATTTCTTTTACATTTCTCACTGTTGTTACGGCAAAGTATACGGATGAAAAAACTGAAGTCATCCAGAGATAATCGTTTATCCAGTTCAAAATCGGCGTTTTTGATACTCATAAACTGATGCAGGACAGAAAGCAGGCAAACTTTACATTCGGGTAAATATTGTTTGATTCTGAAAATATCGCTTTCCGGGTCTATGACTATCGAACGGGTGGTCAGGGTGTCATAGAAAATGAATTCAAAACTGTCAGCAGAGGGGTGATTAAGTAGCTCTTCGACAGAAGAGAATTCATGAACAGATATATTGTCAGAAATGTATCTGCATAATGTTTTAATAGCTATGCAGGTATAATTACAGGTATCAATAATAGCAATTGACCGAATGACTTCCTTGTTATTCATATAGCACCACATTTTATTTACAATGTTGATTTTTATGTGAAATCCATTTACCGGTGATATTGGTGTTGGTGCACGCGTGAGACGCTGGCGGATGATGCCTGTGATGACATCCGACTCACGTGATTATTTGGTAAGCAGAATTTCTCCCCCTGATAATAATAATATCGTTTGATTATGGCAGTTATTTACCCCTCGTTCCAGCAGACAGGGTTGAATTATCTAAAAATAAGAATATTACAGTTTGGTCAGCTTGTTATGTGGAGCCTTTTAGACGCTAATTAAAAAACTTGAGGCTCAGAATACCTGGCATAAATAATCATTGTCCCGGGATTTATTTGTCACTTTTATATACAGCAATTGACACAAATTACCCGCAGGAACCCTTGTCACGAAAATTTGAGCGGTTTGCTGAGCGGGATGAACAACATCGCGCAGGCAGCCTGACGAGCAAAACCTAAGCAGGGCTTAACCGTGGGCAGGAAAATATACAAGTGATAAATCAGACAAAGATCACATATTAAAAATAAAGGACAAAAAACAGCCACCAGCCTCTTTCATGTTAAGGTGAATGGCAGTTAAAGTTACGCGTAACAGCTAATGAAATGAGAGCTTCTGATGAGTAAATTATTCGATTTAACCGGCAGGCGGGCGTTGATCACCGGTTCAACGCAGGGACTGGGTTTACTGATGGCTCGTGGGTTGGGAGAGCATGGTGCAGAAGTCATTATTAATGGTCGTGACCCGCAACGATGTGAAAATGCGGTCGCAGAGTTACAGGCGCTGGGTATCCGTGCCAGTGCCCGTGCTTTTGATGTTACCGATCCCGTGGCAGTGACGGCAGCCATCGACAGTATTGAAACTGAAACGGGTCCTCTGGATATTTTGATCAACAATGCCGGAATACAGCATCGTGCTCCTTTCACTGAGTTTCCGGTAGAACAGTGGGATCGGATTATTGACGTCAATCAGAAGTCAGTTTTTCTGGTTTCACAGCAGGTTGCCCGCAAAATGATGCTCCGTAAACGAGGAAAAATTATCAATATTTGCTCAATGCAGAGCGAATTAGGGCGCGATAATATTACTCCTTATGCCGCGTCAAAAGGCGCAGTAAAAATGCTGACCCGTGGGATGTGCGTCGAACTGGCACGCTATAACATTCAGGTCAATGCGATTGCTCCTGGCTATTTTGACTCAGAGATGACGGCGGCTCTGGTCAACGATAAGCAATTTTCTGACTGGCTGTGTCACAGAACCCCGGCCGCGCGTTGGGGAAAACCAGAAGAGCTGATGGGCGCTGCTGTATTCCTCTCTGCGGCAGCATCGGATTTCATTAACGGTCATGTCTTATTCGTCGATGGCGGAATGCTGGCCTCGGTTTAAATCGTGAGGGCGGACGTTAAGGCGTTTGCCCTGCGCATTATTCTCCGGCTATCACCAGGGCCGACACAGGATTTTCCTCCATGGATAACAGCAGAAAACTGCCGGTAAAACGGTGGTGGTATTTAATGCCGGTTATTTTTATTACCTACAGCCTGGCTTATCTGGATCGGGCAAACTATGGCTTTGCCGCAGCGTCAGGTATCGAGAGTGACCTGGGAATCAGCCGGGGTACCTCTTCCCTGATTGGTGCACTGTTCTTCCTCGGTTACTTCTTTTTCCAGGTACCCGGAGCTATCTATGCGGTAAAACGTAGTGTACGTAAATTGGTGTTCACCAGTTTGCTGTTATGGGGATTTTGTGCCGCCGCGACCGGTCTTATCAGTAATATTCCGGCGCTGATGGTGATCCGTTTTATCCTCGGAGTGGTGGAAGCGGCTGTGATGCCGGCAATGTTAATCTATATCAGCAACTGGTTTACCCGCCAGGAACGATCACGTGCCAACACCTTTCTGGTACTAGGTAATCCGGTGACGGTGTTATGGATGTCTATTGTCTCGGGATATCTGATTAATGCGTTTGGCTGGCGGGAAATGTTTATTTTCGAGGGGGTTCCTGCCTTAATCTGGGCCATCTTCTGGTGGTGTATTGTCCGTGATAAACCGGAACAGGTGAGCTGGCTGACAGAAGCAGAAAAGCAGCAACTGGCCAGTGCCATGGCCGAAGAGCAGCAGGCGATACCACCCATGCGCAATGTGCCGCAGGCCTTACGCTCCCGCAATGTGGTAGTGCTTTGTGTATTACACGCGCTGTGGAGCATCGGAGTCTATGGGTTTATGATGTGGATGCCATCCATTCTGCGAACTGCCGGATCGGTAAACATTGTCCAGGCAGGCTGGCTGGCTGCCGCGCCTTATCTGGCCGCTATAATTACTATGCTGGTGATTTCGTGGTTGTCAGATAAAACCGGCTTGCGTCGGCGATTTATCTGGCCCCTGTTACTGTTAGCTTCCGTCACCTTTTTTGGGTCGTGGCTGCTGGGGAGCTACTCATTCTGGTTATCCTATGGCTTACTGGTGCTGGCCGCTGCCTGTATGTATGCCCCTTATGGACCATTTTTCGCGCTGATCCCTGAATTACTGCCAAAAAATGTGGCAGGTATTTCCATCGGATTAATTAACTGTTGCGGTGCATTGGGGGCATTTGTCGGAGCCTGGCTGGTGGGCTATCTCAATGGTCTGACCGGCGGTCCGGGAGCTTCTTATACTTTTATGGCCATTGCATTACTGGTGTCAGTAGGGTTGGTATTTTTCCTGAAAGTTCCCGCAGGGAACCGACAGACTGCCCCGTTACTCAATGTTGATGCTGAAAACCAGGAGCCCCGATGAAGCGGAACAGGATGTCTTTGCAGGATATCGCGACTCTCGCCGGACTGACCAAAATGACCGTCAGCCGTTACATGCGGGGGCCAGAAAATGTTTCTGAACGCAGCCGTCAGGCCATCGATGCTGTCATGCGCCAGCATGACTACATACCTAACCGGTTACCGGACATTCTGGCCGGGGCCCGCAGCCGGACTCTGGGAGTGATTATTCCCTCATTCCGTAATCAGATTTTTTCTGATGTGCTCGAAGGCATTCAGCAGGTAGCGGAAGAACACAATTATCAGACGATTATTGCCAGTCACGACTATGATCCGCTGACCGAACAGCGAAAAATTATCACACTGCTTTCATATCACATTGATGCACTGATTCTGACTGGAAGACAACACAGTACAGCTGCGCTCGGCAGCATTCGTGCCTCCGGTGTACCGGTGGCTGAACTGATGGAAATTGGCCCCGGCGCGCTGGATTTGCAGGTAGGTTTTGATAACCAACAGGCTGCCTGCGATATGACTGAACAACTGATTACCCGTGGGCGACAGCATATTGTTTTTCTGGGCTCGATGGACGATCCGCGTGATATCAGCCGCTACCGGGGGGTTCAACAGGCCCTGCAGCGACGGGGAATGACAGGGCGGCATATTGTGCCGAAAGAGATCTCGTCAATGGCTCTCGGACAGAAAATGTTCGGGCAGATTATGCAGAAGTATCCGCAAACCGATGCGGTGTTCTGTACCAATGATGACCTGGCCGTGGGGGTTTTACTGGAGTGCCAGGCCCGGAAAATTGAAGTTCCGCAGCAGATTGCGATCGCCGGATTCCACGGTCTGGATATCGGTCACGCCAATCAGCAAAAACTGGCCAGTGTGATTACGCCAAGACTGGCTATCGGCCAGGTCGCGACCCGCCAACTGTTGAACAGGCTGGAAAAAAACGGCGACCCGGCAGCGGATGAACTCTGTATCGATCTGGGATACCGGCTATTTATGGGGGATACCTTGTAGCCGGTATCACTTTCTGTTGCACCGGGCAGAGCCTGCCAGAGGCTGTAGTCAGCTTCTGGCACCGGCTTAGCGACGCGAACGTACCAGTTGATATCTCCGTGTCAGATACTCAACCGGCGCACTCCAGATATGTACCAGCCGGGTGAACGGGAACAGTAAAAACAGTGTCATCCCCAGCACCAGGTGTATCCGGTAAATCACAGCAACACCTTCCAGACTGGCCGCTGCATTTCCCCGGAAGGTCACTACGGACTGTGCCCATGCGACCAGTTTCATCATCTCATTTCCGTTCATATGCTGTGCTGAGAAAAGAATCGTTATCAGCCCCAGACACGCCTGAATCAGCAATAAGCTGAGGATCAGAATATCGGCACGGGTCGAGGTGGCACGAATACGCGGATTATACAGCCGGCGTTTCAGCAACATACCACCACCCACTACGGTCATGACTCCGCAAATTCCTCCTGCCAGCATAGCCAGTTTCTGTTTGGCGGCAATCGACAGGAATGGCTCATATACCCAATGTGGGGTGAGCAGACCAAAAAGATGACCGAATAAAATACCAAGAATACCGATATGGAACAGATTCGAAGCCAGAGTCATGCCCTTTTTATCCAGCATCTGACTGGAAGATGCCCGCCAGCTGTACTGGCCATAATCATAACGAAGCCAGCTACCCGCCAGAAACACCGTACCACACAGGTAAGGGTATAGGTCGAACAGAAAAGTATTCAGCCAGTTCATCATTTGCGGCCTCCTGCGGATAAATCCAGATATTGTGGGGTCACCTGCTGACTGAATCGCTGTCGGTATTGCTGTTCAGCCGCCTGCTTACACGCCGGATCTTCGATAAATTTCACCTGTTCCTCCTCCCAAAGTGCATCCATTGCCTGTGGGGTATCATCACGGGATTCACCGGCAATCTTTTCCAGTACGCTGCTACTGCGCAACGGGCTATCAGCCAGGCTGAGTAGCGTGTCGAATAATACCCGGAATTCACTGTCACGCTGAGCCAGACGGCCACCGAGCAGCGCCAGAATTTCTGCTATATCCCGTAATCCCTGTCGGCCTTCTTCTTCAGGACAAAGCGATAAATACTCCAGATAGACGGGCAGGTAGTCAGGTAGCTCACGGCTGTCAGCCTCAAGACCGGCAGCCCTGTACTGTGCCAGCAGGTCGACCATCGCCTGACCCCGGTCACGGGATTCAGCATGGACATGTTCAAACAACAATAATGACGTGGCCCTGCCACGATCGAACGTCTCACACCACTGTTGTTGGCAGTCCAGCAGAGGTTTCTGCAGATAATTCCGGACAAACGGGTCGAGAACCGGGCAGTCGGTAGCCGTCAGTGCCATGATTTCATCCGCCGCCTCCCATAACGCCGGGGACGGGTATTCGAGCAGGACGGCAATCAGTTTTAACGGTGACATCACTGGTCTCCTGTTTTGCCGGACACATCAATAGCATCGATACGGCGACTGTTAAACAGGTTGAAATGTGAGTCGCTCCCGTGACAGCCATCGCCAAAACTAAAACCACAGCCGTTACGTTCCGGAAATGCGTCACGGGCCAGTTCACGGTGGCCGGAAGGCACGACAAATCGGTCTTCATAGTTGGCTATCGCCAGATAACGGTACATCTCTTCTGCCTGTTCGGCGGTCAGGCCGGTTTCCTCTAAGGCCCGGGTATCGGTAATCCCTTCAACGGTTTGGGCCCGTTTATAATGGCGCATTGCCATCATGCGTTTCAGTGCAGACAATACCGGCGCGGTGTCACCGGCCGTCAGCATATTGGCAAGATAACGCAGGGGGATTCGTAACTGTTCTACCGCCGGCAGCACGCCTTCAGACTCAAGCATTCCGGATTCGGCGGCAGACTGAAGCGGTGAGAGTGGCGGTACGTACCAGACCATTGGCAGAGTACGGTATTCCGGATGCAATGGCAGGGCCAGTTTCCATTCCATTGCCAGTTTCCAGACTGGCGAGTTTTGTGCCGCCTCCAGAACATTCTGCGGAATGCCCTGTTGCAAAGCTTCAGCAATCACCTGCGGGTCGTTCGGGTCGAGGAAAACCTCTGTCTGGTGCTGGTATAAGTTCTGTTCACCAGCGGTGCTGGCGGCTGACAGGATTTTATCTGCGTCATACAGAAGTACCCCGAGGTAACGAATGCGACCGACACAGGTTTCTGAACAGACGGTTGGCATACCCGCTTCGATACGCGGATAACAGAAAATGCATTTCTCAGATTTTCCGCTTTTCCAGTTGAAGTAGATTTTTTTATACGGACAGCCACTGATGCATAAACGCCAGCCACGGCAACGGTCCTGATCTATCAGGACGATACCGTCTTCCTCTCGCTTATATATTGCGCCGCTCGGACAGGTGGCTACACAAGCCGGATTGAGGCAGTGCTCACACAGCCTCGGCATATACATCATAAAGGTATGTTCGAATTCGCCGTAGATCTGCTTTTCCATCTGTGCAAAGTTCTGGTCGGCTGAACGTTTTTCGAACTCACCCCCCAGTATTTCTTCCCAGTTGGGCCCGGAGGTGATCTTATCCATTCGCTGGCCGCTGATAAGGGAGCGCGGGCGGGCAGTGGGCTGATGTTTACCCTGCGGTGCATTGTGCAGATGTTGATAATCAAAGGTAAAAGGTTCGTAGTAATCATCAATCCCCGGCACGACCGGGTTGGCGAAAATTTTACTCAGTACTCCGACTTTATTCCCCAGCCGGGGGGTAATGCGACCATTAATTTTACGAATCCAGCCACCCTGCCATTTCTCCTGATCCTCCCAGGCGGCGGGATAACCGATGCCAGGTTTACTTTCGACGTTATTGAACCAGGCATACTCCATACCTTCACGGCTGGTCCAGACGTTTTTGCAGGTCACAGAACAGGTATGACAGCCAATACATTTATCAAGGTTAAGCACCATGCCAACTTGGGAACGTATTTTCATTACTCCGCCTCCTGTATCTGGTCGCGGCCTTCATCATCCAGCCAACTGATATTTTTCATTTTTCGCACAATGATAAATTCGTCCCGGTTCGATCCGACGGTGCCGTAATAGTTGAATCCATAACACTGATGAACATAGCCACCAATCATATGGGTGGGTTTCGGGCTGATACGGGTCACCGAGTTATGGATGCCACCACGCATGCCGGTAACCTCTGAACCGGGAATATTGGTTATCCGCTCCTGGGCGTGATACATCATGGTCATCCCGGCAGGTACGCGCTGACTGACTACCGCCCGGGCCGTCAGAGCGCCGTTGCTGTTAAATGCTTCTATCCAGTCGTTATCCCGGATGCCCATTTCCCGTGCATCCTGTTCGCTCATCCAGACAATTGGCCCGCCACGTGACAGCGTCAGCATTAGCAGGTTTTCGCTGTAGGTAGAGTGAATTCCCCATTTCTGATGCGGTGTCAGAAAATTGAGTGTTTTTTCCGGATAACCATTTGACGGAATATGGCTGAGTTGTTCAACGCTGCGGGTATTGACCGGTGGCCGGTAGCTCACCAGACTTTCACCGAAAGCCCGCATCCACGGATGATCCTGATACAACTGCTGACGGCCGGTGAGCGTTCGCCATGGGATGAGTTCATGAACATTGGTATAACAGGCGTTGTAAGACACATGCTCATCTTCCAGCCCTGACCAGGTGGGGCTGGAAATGATTTTTCGCGGTTGTGCCTGAATGTCCCGGAAACGGATCTTTTCATCCTGTTTCGGCATGGCGAGATGGGTATGGTCGCGGCCGGTGATTTTTCCCAGCGCCTGCCAGGCTTTGACGGCCACCTGGCCATTGGTTTCCGGGGCCAGTGCGAGGATCATTTCAGCGGCATCAATCGCGGTGTTAAGTTGTGGCTGACCTTTTCCGGCTCCGGAATCACAACGATGGTTCAGTTGCCGCAGCAGTTCGACCTCTTTTTCGGTGTTCCAGCTGATACCTTTCCCGCCATTTCCCAGTTTTTCCAGTAACGGACCCACAGATCCAAAACGCTCACTGAGTGCCGGATAATCCCGCTCCACCACCATAATATGCGGGGCGTTTTTACCGGGTTGCAGTGCGCATTCGCCTTTATGCCACTGTTTCACCTCATAAGGCTGCGCAAGCTCGGCTGGCGAATCATGCTGAATGGGTAATAACACCACATCACTTTCTACCCCGAGATGCCCCGGGCAAAGTGCCGAAAATGTTTTAGCAATCCCTTTATAAATTTCCCAGTCACTGCGTGACTCCCAGACCGGATCAACAGCGGCAGAGAGAGGATGAATAAACGGATGCATGTCCGAAGTATTCATATCATCTTTCTCATACCAGGTGGCAGTCGGCAGGACAATGTCGGAAAACAGACAGGTACTGGACATCCTGAAGTCCAGGGTGACCAGCAGATCGAGTTTGCCTTCGCGGGCCTTCGTCTGCCAGTCGACTTCTTCGGGCGACATCCCGGGCCCGGCCACGGTTTCGCTGCCCTGGATACCGTGCTCAATACCCAGCAGATAGCGCAACATATATTCGTGCCCTTTGGCGGAGGAACCGAGCAGGTTGGAACGCCAGACAAACAGGTTACGCGGATGATTGCTGCCGCTATCCGGTTGTTCACTGGCAAAGCGCAGTTTTCCGTTTTGCAGCGCCTCCACGGTGTAATCTATCGGTGAAAGCCCGGCGGTTTTGGCAAGCTGTGCAATACTCAGCGGATTGGTATTCAGTTGTGGAGAAGAGGGCAGCCAGCCCATACGTTCGGCACGGACATTAAAATCGATGAGCTGACCGCTAAATTCATCGGGATTAGCCAGTGGCGATAACAATTCTTTGACGGTGAGCTTTTCATAGCGCCACTGTCCGGAATGATTATAGAAAAATGAGGTGCTGTTCATATGGCGTGGCGGGCGGGCCCAGTCCAGGGCAAAGGCCAGGGGTTGCCAGCCGGTCTGTGGGCGGAGTTTTTCCTGGCCCACATAATGGGCCCAGCCCCCGCCGGTTTGTCCGACACAGCCACAGAAAATCAGCATATTCATCAAACCACGGTAGTTCATATCCATGTGATACCAGTGGTTCATTCCCGCTCCGACGATAATCATCGAACGACCGTGTGTTTTATGGGCGGTATCAGCAAATTCCCGGGCGATACGGATAATCTGTTGGCGCGGAACACCACAAATCTGTTCTGCCCAGGCCGGGGTGCAGGCTTTCAGCTCATCATAGCTGGCCGCCGACTGTGCATCGTCAAATCCCCGCTCTACACCATAATTGGCCAGGGTCAGATCATACACACTGGCCACCTGGCCCTGACGGCCATCGGCCAGGGTGATCTGACGAACCGGCAGGGTATGAACCAGGATGGGTGACTGTTTTACATGGCGGAAATGTGGAGATTCATGACCGCCAAAATATGGGAAAGCCACCCCGCATAAATCATCGTAACCGTCAGCCATTGTCAGACGCAGTTCCTGCTCCTGACCGGCGGCCCGGGCTTCAAGATTCCATTTTCCCTGCTGTCCCCAGCGGAAACCGGCCGAACCGTTGGGAATAACCAGTTGCCCTTGCTGATTAAAGGCGACGGTTTTCCAGTCCGGATTATTGGTTTCCCCCAGGTTTTCCGGCAGATCGGCGGCACGTAGCAGCCGCCCGGGTCGGTAATAGCCTTCACTGGTGGATTCCAGTAACACCAGCATTGGCATGTCGGTATAGCGGCGACAGTAATTCAGGAAATAGTCACTGGGGTTAGTGATATGAAATTCTTTAAGGATCACATGGCCCATCGCCATTGCCAGTGCTGCATCGGTACCCTGTTTCGGTGCCAGCCAGTGGTCGCTAAGCTTGGCCACTTCGGCATAATCAGGGGTGATGGCCACTGTTTTGGTACCTTTGTACCGGACTTCAGTAAAGAAGTGAGCATCCGGGGTTCTTGTTTGCGGTACGTTTGAACCCCAGGCAATGATATACGCTGAGTTATACCAGTCTGCCGATTCCGGCACATCCGTCTGTTCACCCCAGGTCATCGGCGAGGCGGGAGGCAGATCGCAGTACCAGTCATAAAAGCTCAGGCAGGTACCTCCCATCAACGACAGATAACGGGTACCTGCGGCATAAGAGACCATTGACATGGCCGGAATGGGCGAAAAGCCAGCAACGCGGTCCGGGCCATAATTTTTAACGGTCCAGATATTGGCTGCGGCAATCAACTGATTCAGTTCGTTCCAGTCAGATCTGACAAAACCACCTCGTCCCCGGGCCTGTTTATAACTGGCTGATTTCACTTCATCGTTGACGATGCTGTCCCAGGCCATCACCGGATCACTATGCTGCTGTAATGCTTCGCGCCACAGCAGGATAAGTTGCTTACGTACCAGCGGATATTTGAGGCGGTTTGCACTATAGATGTACCAGGAGTAGCTGGCTCCTCGCGGACAACCCCGAGGTTCGTGGTTAGGTAAATCTGCGCGGGTACGCGGATAGTCTGTCTGCTGAGTTTCCCAGGTGACCAGACCATTTTTGACATAAATTTTCCAGCTACAGGACCCGGTACAGTTTACCCCATGGGTGGAACGGACGATTTTGTCATGCTGCCAGCGTTGCCGGTAACCGTCTTCCCAGTCACGGTTACTGTTCATTCTCTGGCCGTGATCCTGCGAAAATGTGCCTTCTTTCTGCTTAAAATAGCGGAGTTTATCCAGTAATTTGCTCATATTGCTCTCCCTACAAAACCTGATTTATCGCTGTTATTTTGTCAGACGCTGCTTATTCTCAACCCGTAAAGGGGGGAGTCATTAGCGGGCAGATTTTTTACGGCCGTAGACCAGCCCTGTTATCAGTAAACAGACGATGTAAAAGACCAGGAAAAGTTTCATCGCACCCACGGGGGAACCGGTGAGCGCCAGTGAGGTACCGAAGGCTTTCGGAATAAAGAAACCACCAAAGGCTCCGATAGCAGAGATAAAGCCGAGGGCCGAAGCGGTTTCCGTCACCGCAATCTGGCTGGCTTCGGCTTCGCTGGCACCCCCTGTCAGAGATTTACTGATGGTCAGACGGCGGAAGATCACCGCGATCATCTGGAAAGTCGAACCACTCCCCAGTCCGGCAGTCAGGAATAACCCCATAAATACACAGTAGAATGCATTAAAGTTACCTGAACCGGGAGTACCGTCAGGCAGAGTGACGAACAGTAATCCGCAGAAAATTACCATGAACAGGTAGTTGATAAATGTCACACGAACGCCACCAAATTTATCCGAGATAATCCCGCCGCAGGAACGGGCCAGAGCGCCGATAAACGGACCAAAAAAGGCCAGTTTCAGGATATCCACTCCCGGGAACTGGGTTTTAGCCAGCATCGCAAAACCGGCAGAAAAGCCAATAAACGAACCAAAAGTAGTCAGATACAGCAGGCTGAGCAGCCACATATGACCGCGTTTCAATACCGGTAACTGTTGAGCTACCGACATACGTGTCCCGGGAACGTCATTCATTCCCAACCACGCGGCTAGGGTGGCGATTAACAGCAGCGGTACCCAAATCCAGGCGGCATTCGACAGCCAGAAAACCGAACCATCCGGCAGCAGAGTGCCCTGGCCTGCCATCTGGCCAAACAGCGGCACTACCAGCACGATCGGGGCCGCCAGTTGCATCACGCTGACTCCCAGATTCCCCAGTCCACCATTAATCCCTAACGCGCTGCCCTGACGAGCTTTGGGAAAGAAAAAACTAATATTCCCCATGCTGGAGGCAAAATTGGCCCCGGCAAAACCACATAGCAGAGAAATAATAATAAAGGTGTGGTATCCGGTGGTGGGATCCTGAACGGCAATACCTAACCACAGGCAAGGAATAATCAGGATCAGGGTGGAAATGGCTGTCCATTTACGGCCGCCTATTAATGGCACCATAAAAGAGTAGGGTACCCGCAGAATAGCGCCTGAGAGTGCCGGTAATGCCGTGAGCATAAATAGTTGGTCGGTAGTAAAATTAAATCCGGCTTTATTCAGATTAATCGACACCGCGCTGAATAACATCCAGACGCAGAATGACAGTAATAATGCAAATACCGAAATCCACAGATTACGTTGTGCGATTTTTTTTCCGGATTTTTCCCAGAATTGCTGATTTTCCGGTTCCCATTGCTTCAGAAGCCCGGAACGATGATTGTTTAACGACATGGCCTGGTCCAGTGTTGTAGGTGGATAACATTACCTGCATCAGGTAATAAGAGTTTTAAAGGTGGTAAAATTCAGCAGTAATAAATGATTATCATTTTTAACTGCGGGTATATTTTTAATTATTAGTTACCAGTGAGTTAATTTTACCCTGAGTGACAGGGGGGCTGATTGATCCCGGACAGTATTTTGACGGGCACTATCAGTGACTAACTCTGTTTATTTTCTGCGTTATTAATTTTTTATTTTCCGCCAGGCCCGGATAATTCCCGGGGAATATCCCGGCGGGTGGACAATTCGCCAGCTCCGGTGATCAGCAGTTTTTACAGACTGCCGCCAAAGCTGGCGGAATCCCGGGTTTTCTGTCAGACAGATAAGCCATCATGATTGCCGCGCAATATAACCGGTTAACTTTCAGAAGGCGGGGTATCGCACTGCGCAATGATTCCGGTTGCCTGCAACTGTACTCTGCCATCGACCACCCGTACCGGGTAAGCCGCCACTGAAAATTTGCCATCTTCCAGACACCAGCCATCCCGCAGGCGGAAATGCTGCTTTTTCAGCGGGCTGGCAACCCACAACTCACCATTATGGTCGGCAATAATGCCGCGGCTAAGAACGCTGGCCTGAAAGAACGGGTCAATATTACTAATGGCAAACAGTGACAGCGCTTTCGCAGGGCGAAATACCGCAATTTGCTGATTTTCCAGCAGAGCGCAAACACCGGTGGCGGGCAGAATATCTTCCGCCAGGCAAATATCGGTCCAGTGGCTCATGACGGGTCCTCTTCATACGTTTGCGGAATACGTTCTTTGGGGGTTGCCGGACGATGCTGGTGGCCTTCCGGGACCATCTGTATCAACGGGTCACGTTGGCTGCTGTTGATGAAATGCCGGAAACGTAGTTGCATCTCCGGTTGCCGGACGGTTTGCTGCCATTCACACTGGTATTGCTGCCGGAGCAACTGCAACTCATCCTCTGACTGCTGTGCAATTTCCAGCTGATCATCAATGATGACGTGTTTCAGGTAATCAATACCGCCTTGCATATTGTCCAGCCACACCGAGGTGCGCTGTAATTTATCGGCAGTGCGCAGATAGAACATCATAAATCGGTCGATATAACGGATCAGCGTCTGCTGGTCGAGATCAGCCGCCAGCAGGTCCGCGTGCCGGGGTTTCATTCCGCCGTTACCACACACATACAGGTTCCAGCCTTTTTCGCTGGCAATCACACCAATATCCTTGCTCTGTGCTTCGGCACATTCACGGGTGCATCCTGAAACACCGAATTTCATTTTATGTGGGGTACGGATCCCTTTATACCGGTTCTCCAGTAATACTCCCAGACTGGTGCTGTCGCCGACACCGTAGCGACACCAGCGGCTCCCGACACAGGTTTTTGCCATACGCAGCGCCTTGGCATAGGCATGGCCGGTTTCAAAACCGGCTTCAGCCAACCTGTTCCAGATGGCAGGTAAGTCATCCTTTTGAACCCCGAACAGGGCTATTCGTTGAGAACCGGTGATTTTGCTGTACAAACTATATTCAGTGGCAATATCTCCCAGTACTCTCAGTTGTTGCGGCGTGATTTCCCCGCCGGCGGTGCGTGGGATCACTGAATAGCTGCCATCTTTCTGGATATTGGCGAGGAAATTGTCATTTGAATCCTGTAACGGAACCAGCGCTGGTTGCAGAATATATTCATTCCAGGCAGATGCCAGCAGGCTGGCCGCTGCGGGTTTACAAATTTCGCAGCCGTAACCTTGTCCGTGTTTCTCCAGTAATACGGAAAAAGTTTTTATCTCCCCGACACGGATCAGGTGAAACAGCTCCTGGCGTGAGTAGGGGAAGTGTTCACACAGATGGTTATTGATTTCTATCCCCTGGCGCGCCAGCTCACTGTTAAGTACCTGAGTCACCAAGGGGAGGCATCCTCCGCAGCCGGTCCCGGCATGAGTGGCGGCCTTGAGTGCTGAAATGGTGTGGCATCCCTGCTGAATGGCGTTAATTAACGCCCCTTTAGTGACATCAAAGCAGGAACATATCTGGGCGCTGTCGGGTAATTTATCGACCCCCATCACCGGTGCGGCGTTACCGGCCGTGATCGGCAGAATCAGTTGTTCAGGATTATCCGGCAAGTCGATATTATTGAGCATCAGTTGCAGCAAATCACCATAACTGCTGGTATCCCCCACCAGAACGGCGCCGAGCAGGCGACAGGGGGACTGGCTGACAATCAGGCGTTTGTAGACTTCTTTGCTCTCGTCCAGATAAACAAAACTCTGGCAACCCGGGGTCCGGCCATGAGCATCGCCAATGCCGCCGACATCGACACCCAGTAGCTTTAATTTGGCGCTCAGGTCCGCTCCGCTGAAGCTTTCCGACTGTCCTGACAGTTGTGCGGCGGTGACCCGTGCCATCCTGTAGCCCGGAGCAACCAACCCGTAAATATGCTGGTTCCAGCTGGCACATTCCCCAATGGCATAAATATCCGGATCGCTGGTCTGACAGTGATCATTAATCACAATGCCACCTCTGTCGGCAACCTCAAGTCCGCACTGACGGGCGAGCGCATCCTGCGGCCGGATTCCGGTTGAAAACACGATAAAATCGGTTTCCAACTGAGAGCCGTCGGCAAAACAGAGTGTTTTACGGGCTTGCTGGCCTTGCTGAATGATCTGCCGGGTATTTTTCCCGGTATGTACCCTGACCCCCATGCGTTCGATTTTTTTTCGCAGCAGTTCGCCGCCCTGGCGGTCGAGTTGCTCTGCCATCAGGACATCGGCAAATTCAACGACATGAGTTTCTATTCCCAGACTTTTCAGCGCGCCTGCCGCTTCCAGTCCCAGCAGTCCGCCACCGATAACGACTCCGCGCTTGCTGCGTAATGCACAGGTCTCAATAGCATTTAGATCGCCAATCGTCCGGTAGACAAAGCAATCTGCAGTATCATTACCCTCAATGGGGGGGATCCAGGGTCGGGAACCGGTGGCGATCACCAGTTTGTCATAAGTCACAATGCGCCCGAGCCCGGAGCTGACCTGTTTCCGCTGACGGTCGATATTTACAGCCCGCTCCCCGGTAAAGACCCGTACCTGATGTTTTTCGTAGAAGCCTTCCCGCACCAGAGATAAATCCTCAGCGGTATGATGTGAGAAATAAGAAGAGAGATGGACGCGGTCATAGGCAACCCGGGGTTCTTCACAGAACACCGTAATCTCCAGGGTGCCGGCTGGCTGTTTATCGATCAGTTCTTCAATCAGCCGATGCCCCACCATGCCGTTGCCGATTACACACAGTCTGATATTACTCATTATGGCCTCATCATCATCAGGGAGTATTGACTCTACGACAAGGCAGGGTGGGACATATTGATGCACATCAAATGCATCTTTTGTTGTTTCAGAAGACAGGATTCCGGATGAATACAGAGCAAACTCTGCGGCAATTCACCACCGAAAATCAGGATAATGCGCTGGCTGAGTCCTGTAGTTTGCGCAGAAAAATTGCGCGAAAACAGCCTGTTTATGGCCGTTATTACCCAAAGAGGTAAGAGAAATCTGTATTATCCGGAGTTGCCTTGTCAGGGTGAATGTTGGCTGCTAGGGTTGATTCACAAGCAAAAACAAGGAAAACCATGATGAAAAAGACATTAACTGCTGTAGCAATTTCTATGACTTTCTTCACAGCTCACGTATTTGCAGAAACCACCAGCCAGCAACTGCAGGAACAGACGCAGCATCTGAAAAATTCAGCGTCTGAAACCTCGGAGAAAGCCAAAGACCGGACTTCTGAAGCGGCCACTGAAGCCCAACACCGTTTGCAGGAAAAAAAACAGCAAGCTGTGAATAAGCTGAAAGGCGACAACAGTAAGAGTACTTCTCTGAAAGAAAAATCTCAGGAAACCTGGAATAAGACCAAAGAAGGTACTCAAAAAGGCTGGAACAAAACCAAAGAGACCACACATTCGGCAGTCAACAGCACCCAGGAAGGAGCGACTAAAGCGTGGAATAAAACCAAGGATGCTGCTGCAAGCGCGAAAAAATCGATTACCGATTAATCAGCACGGGTCCGGACTTCGGGTCCGGCCACCGGTTAGCGAAAACCCCCGGCCTGAGTGCCGGGGGTTTTTGTCTGTAACATTGCTGTAATCAGGAGCCGCAGGTTTTCCTCAGTGCAGGAATTCACCCACAGGCGGCAGAGATTATGGAAGATAGCGGCCATAGGTGGTCATCAGGCAGCGGGTGACACCGTTAGTCCAGCCAAAACCATCCTGCAGAGGATACTCTCCGCCACCGCCGGGTCTGGCCCGCTGGCCGCTGATATCATATTTTTCAACCAGCTTGTGATGCAGCGAATAGAAATGGTTCACCGTGGTTAACCAGTTAACCGCAATTTCTCTGGCCAGCCGGGTTTCGCCATAGGCATTCAGTCCTTCAATAGCCATCCATTGTAACGGAGCCCAGCCGTTGGGATTATCCCATTGTTCGCCACTGTCGACCATGGAGGATAACAACCCTCCGGAGGTCAGCAGCAGGTGACGCAGTTCAACCGCCATTCGCCGTGCTTGTTCCTGAGTCGCAAGCCCGGTAAACAGTGGAACCACTGCAGCGGCAGAGAAACTGCCGGCAATTTTATGGCGCCAGTTGTAGTCACGGTAGACACCAGAAGTATCATCCCACAGGAAGTGGTTCATCGCTTTGCGTCTCGCATCGGCTTTTTTCTGCCAGCTGCGGGAGGTCAGCAATTCTCCTTCCTCTTCTGCCAGCCGGACGATGGTGGTTTCCAGCTTGTAGAGGAAAGCATTCAAATCGACCGGAATATACTGAGTGGTACGAATGCTGGCTAAGCGTTTGGGGTCCCGCAGCCAGCGGGAAGAGTAGTCCCAGCCAGAGGCCGCTCCGGCACGCAGATCACGGTACACCTCACTGGCGGGTCGGCCGGACTGCTTTGCCGTGGCGACATCTTCGCGCCAGGATTCATCACGCGGGGTATCCCGGTCATCCCAGTAGCGGTTCAGAAAACTGCCGTCCGGCATTCTGACCACATGACGATGGGCCTGGTCCGGCAACAGCGCCCCGGCTCCATCCATCCAGTACTGATATTCACGAATGAGTTGCTGCAAATAGCGGGTACTGCCCGGCAAACCTGCCTGTTCAAACAGCTCGATCATCAGTGCAAATACCGGCGGTTGTGAACGACTCAGGTAGTAGGTCCGGTTGCCGTTAGGAATATGGCCATAAGTTTCTATCAGCCAGGCGAAGTTATCCGCCATATCCTGCAACAAGTCTTTCCGGTTGCTTTCCGCCAGCCCCAGCATAGTGAAGTAAGAATCCCAGTAATAGACTTCGCCAAAACGGCCCCCCGGCACTACATAGGGTTTCGGTAACGGTAACAGCGAAGAGAACGGCTGATGGTTGCCTGGTTCGCGAACCAGTACCGGCCAGAGCTCATCAATATGCTGACACAGGGGTTTATTGGGATCTTCATTATGATAAACATCACCCACAGGGGGGGGCGTAAAATATTGCCTGACAAAAGCATGCAGATCGAAGCGACGGTTTTCACGGCGCTGACGACGGTACTCGATCAGGATATCCAGCGGATCGCTGTTTGGAGAGCAGTCAGCGAAGGTTTTACTGTCTGCAAAGATCCGTGCTTTCTGAACATGCTCAAATAATTCCAGGTAGCGATCCGCAGGGGTCAGGGCATCGGCGGCCGGGAGACCGTCAATAAGTTCCGGTTCTGGCTCATAATCTTCCATACCTTCCAGAATCAACTCGTGCGGGTCGTTGTAATATTCTGCCTCGTCGCTTAGCTGAGTCTCTTGTTCCGGAATATGGTTCAGGGATGAAGTATTAATAACGACCTCCTCATCATCTTAGCCAAAAAATATTCATCACAGGGATTAAGTATAGACACCGTCGGATTCACCAACGGTATTGCAGTGTAAAGCCAGGCGGGTAAAACGTTGCAAAATGCAAGCACCGTGGAATACGGTGCCTGGAAAGGTAGATTATTTCAGGGAATCGGCAATCGTCTGGCTGAAAGGCGTTGTAGCCCGGCCAATCAGCTGACTCAGGGTTTTACTGTCGTCAAACAGCCCTCCCTGAGCGGCTCCTGCATCTGAATTCGCCAGCATCTCTGCCAGCCCGTCCGGTAATCCGGCTTGTTTTAATGCACCAGCAAATTCTTGCTGAGACAGATTGATATATTCGACTTTCTCACCGCTCTGACGGGCGATCTCGTCACTGAATTGTTGCAGCGTATAGGCATCGTCACCGGCCAGTTCGTAAACTTTTCCTGCCTGGTGGTCGGTAGTCATCACTTTAGCTGCGGCTTCTGCGTAATCCTGACGGGACGCCGAAGCGATG
This sequence comes from Tatumella sp. UBA2305, assembly GCF_002345795.1. Classification (NCBI taxonomy): domain Bacteria; kingdom Pseudomonadati; phylum Pseudomonadota; class Gammaproteobacteria; order Enterobacterales; family Erwiniaceae; genus Tatumella; species Tatumella sp. UBA2305. The sequence continues at coordinate 29,136 of NZ_DDVT01000002.1, read as the reverse complement.
TTCCCCTCACCAGCAGCCCCAATAAAGGCATGATGAGTGAGTGCGGGACCGATACTGGCCGCATAGTTTTCGCTGTACCAGCCATTACGCAGCAGAGCGTAACCGATACCCGATTTCGCCAGCCTGGCCTCGGTGGCCCGGTGTTCGGTGGCCAGGCCCAATGGCGAAGTATCCGCATGCAACAGACTGGTATAGGCGATAAATTTGATCCGGGCCTGAATGGCTGCATCGATGACTGCTGCATGTTGTGCGTCACGTTTGCCCACTTCACTGGAGGAGATCAGCAGGAGTTTCTCTGCACCCAGCAGAGCCGGCAGCAGTGTTTCCGGACGGTTATAATCGGCTTCCCGCAAGGTCATACCGGCAGGTAATTTCTCTGCGGCACCGGCGGGATCGCGAACCAGCGCAATCAGCTCGCTGGCGGGCAGGGTTTTAAGCAGTTGTTGAATGACTTTACGGCCTAACTGGCCGGTAGCTCCGGTAATAGCAATCATATTATATTCTCCAGGTTGAAATCCGGTGACAGTGATTACTATAAAAACTAAACTTACTTTTAGTAAGTACTTACAAAAAGGTTAGTCTGAAAAATGTCAGGTAATTTACATCAAAAATATATCCGTGGTGAGTTGTTGAACGTGAACTGTTCATCCCGCCATATCCTGAAACGGCTCACCGGGCGCTGGAGTGTGCTGGTCATGCTGGCTTTGAAACAGGATGTTTTACGCTTTAGTGAATTGCGCAGAAAAATTGGCGGAGTCAGTGAACGTATGCTGTCCCAGACTCTGCGTCACATGGAACAGGATGGTTTTATCGCCCGTAAGGCCTATGATGTGGTTCCGCCGCATGTGGAATACTGGTTGACCCCCCTTGGTCATGAAGCGGAGCAGAAGCTTATCGGTCTGGCTGACTGGCTGGAAGATAATGTGCAGCGTATCCAACAAAATCGTGAAGAGTTTGATCAGCGCAGAGAGTAACCGAAGCCCTTAACCTTCAGGATAAGAAGATTTTGTGGTCACTGGAAAGATACATAAAATGCGCTTAACCACTGCCAGATTAAAATTATTTATCCATCTGTTTTTATTAAATTTATCTTGCGTTCCCCGGCGAAAATTGTCTCTGTATTCGACCTGCGGGTTATTTTTTTCTTGTGGTAAAGATATATCATAGATAGATTATCGTTCAGTAAATGAGAATCATTCCATAACTCTGTGGCCAGTCGGACCACAGACTGATAACAGTGAAACTGAGAGAAATTCTATGTCTGCATCATTATCATCAGGACGTGCATTACCAAAGCGGGTAAGAAATGAGTTACGTTTTCGACAACTGACAGTGAGTCAGAAGACGCTGGTTGCCGGGAAATTCTGGCGGGTTGAATTCACCAGCGAAGCACTGGCGGGTTACCACTCTCCGGGTTTTGATGATCACAGTAAGATCTTCTTCCCTGACCCACAGACCGGCAAACTGTTACTGCCACAGGTGACCGACGAAGGTATCGCCTGGCCAGACGGAGAACGCCCGTTATCACGTGACTACACGCCGCTATTTTTTGACGGGAAAACCCGTCTGACGCTGGATTTCTTCCGTCATGAGCACGGTGTTGCCAGCCAGTGGGCAGAACAGGCTCAGGCCGGGGATTCTCTGGCTATCGGCGGACCGCGTGGTTCAATGATTATCCCTGTCGATTATCGTGTCCAGCTGTTGGCATTTGACGAAAGCGGCCTGCCTGCGGTACAGCGCCGGTTAGCCGAAACTCAGGCCGAACGGCTAATATTACTGGCATTCACTGATGAAACACTGGTGAAAAATTATCTGCCGAACCTGCCGGCACAGGCTGAACTCACTTGTTTTGGCAGCGGGACTATGAACAGCGAAGGAATTGAGCGTTGCCGGCAGCAACTGGCGTCATTACAGCTCCCTGAAGATGACTATTTCATCTGGCTGACAGGAGAAGGAGAGGCGGTTAAAGTGCTCAACGACTACTTTATTGAACAACGCCGCTGCCACCCGGGACTGGTGCGTGGTGTGGCTTACTGGCACCGCAAAAGGTAACATTATCCCCTGTCTGAAACCGGCAGGGGATAAAGGAACATAAACGATGAATATTGCTAAATCCGGTTTGCTGCAACGCCGCCGACGTGAAAAGATTCTGGATGCCGCAGAAATCAGATTACTGGTGCTGAGTTTTCTTCAGCAACAACCCGCGCATGGCTATGAGCTGATAAAGTCGATTGAAACCCTCGCTCAGGGGGAATATACCCCAAGCCCGGGGATTATCTATCCGGCACTGATGCTGCTGGAAGAGATGGATGCGATTGTGCCGCAAAACCCGGATGCCGGGCGTAAAAGCTATCAACTGACAGAGTATGGGCTGCAGTTACTGGAACAGGGACGTGCGCAGTTACTTGAAATCTCCGAACGACTGAAAATGCTGGCCGTTGTCGGTAAAAACCGCCGTATTCCGCAGATAGAAAGGGCGGTACATAATCTTAAAATGGCGCTGAATACGCGGCTGGCAGAACCTGACTTATCCCGCGAAACCCTCTATGCCCTGATTGATGCTCTGGACGACGCGGCAAAACGTATTGAACGTAGCTGAACTGCGCTCACACCGGGGGCTGTTTATGATTATCGATATGACCAAGGTTTCTCTCAGGAAAACAGTAATCCCTGACCCGTTGCTTCAGTGTGACAGCATCCGGAAACCCCCCGTCCCGTTTTCTTTCCCATAACAGTTCGCCGTCAGCGTGAATTTCAAAGATACCTCCACGCCCTGGCTGTAAGGTCACTGCGGCCAGGTCATCGGCGAAGGTGCTGAGGAGTTCCTGGGCCATCCATGATGAACGTAACAGCCACTGGCACTGGCTGCAATAATGGATAGTGATGGTCGGGCGGTGAGTCATCGTAATTTTCCTGAATTGTTGATATTACTGGCCTGACGATGCGTTGTCGGCAGAGGGCTGGCAGTTGACAATCAGTCTGCCACGAACCTGACCGTTAAGTAAGTCATCTGCGCCGCCAATGGCTGCCGCCAGCGGAATCACCCTGGCAATCTCTTCAAAGGTGGTCGCATCATAAACTTTCGCCAGTCTTTGCCAGGCCTCGCGACGCTGTGCCAGCGGACACATAACACTGTCTACCCCTGTCAGGGTGACCCCACGCAGAATAAAAGGCGCGACACTGGCCGGTAAATCCAGCCCCTGTGCCATACCGCAGGCTGCAACGACACCATTGCGGACGGTAGCCGCTAAAACGTTACTTAACGTGTGGCTGCCGACGGTATCAATCGCAGCCGCCCATTGTTCTTTAGCCAGGGGTTTTCCCGGCTGGTTGAGCGTATCCCTCGAAATAGTCCGTGATGCCCCGAGTGTACCGGTCAGATAGTCTTCATCGTCCTGGCGTCCGGTACTGGCCACGACCTTATATCCGGCCTGTGCCAGTAGCCAGACGGCAAAACTACCCACTCCGCCACTGGCACCGGTCACCAGCACCTCACCCTCTGCTGGTGTAAGGCCTTGTTTTTCGAGTGCCATCAGACACAGCATGGCCGTCAGCCCGGCGGTACCGATAGCCATAGTGCTGACCGGAGGCAGGGCGGCCGGCACAGGAACCAGCCAGTCACCTTCCACCGCCGCTTTTTCGGCCAGACCGCCCCAATGACTTTCACCGACACCCCAGCCGGTAAGAATCGCCAGGTCGCCGCTCTTCCATTGCGGATGCTGACTGGCGGTAACTTCGCCGACAAAGTCGATGCCTGGTACCATCGGAAATGTACGGACGATCGGCGCACGATTCACGATAGCTAATGCATCTTTATAATTCAGACTGGAATATAAAACGTTAAGTGATACCGTCGCCGGTGGCAACTGAGACTCATGTAACTGGCTCAGTGTCGTGCGGTAACCCTGTTCATCTTTTTCAATAAAAATTGCCTGAAACATAGTGACTCCCGGAGAAGGTGACGCCCGGCACTAAAGCGGTGCCGAAAAGCACAGGAAAGCATAATGCAGCATATCAGTGCCGTTGGTTTATCACAAAGTAGTGTGCACAGGAAAAATCGGGCGGGAAGCTGGCGGGAGGGGAACCCTGTCATTTTCGCCGTGACAGGGATAGTCGGGGTTATTTCAGCGTCTTACTCTTCAGGCAGACTGTTTGTGGCGAAACACTGTATTCCGGCGGTGACGGGCGTTTTTTTCTCCGCCGCTGCCACCAGTATTTCAGTGAGTTGGCCAGCTGGATGTAGCCGATAAACGGTTGCCGGGATCTGTTTTCATGAAATTCCATCTGTCGCCTCCTGTCATGTCTGAATCCTTATTTTCAGGAGCTTTACCAAAATAATACAGACGCAAAAAACATATTTATTTACCATACAGATGCGATAAAAATGTCGCTGATGGTGATTTCACCCATCATTCTGTACTGTTTTATTTGTCTGTATGGTCATAACGGGGGATACAGCGTGACGCGCTACCAGCAACTTGCCAGCCTGATTAGCGAAAGGATTATTCAGGGGTTATATCGTGAAGGGGAAAAGTTACCTTCAGTACGTACGCTGAGTCAGGAACACGGCGTCAGTATCAGTACGGTTCAGCAAACCTATCAGTTGCTGGAGCAGCAACGTCTGGTCACCGCGCAACCTCGCTCTGGTTATTTTGTCGCCCCCCGGGAAGTTCCGCCCCCTGTCCCGGCGGTTTCCCGGCCGGTACAGCGCCCCGTGGACATAACGCAGTGGGATCAGGTCTATACCCTGCTGGAAGACAGCAAAGATCCTCAGATTGTCTCATTTGGCGGAGGTTTCCCGGATGTTTCGCAACCCAGCCTGCAACCTCTGTGGCGTGAACTTAACCGTTTAATTCGTCAGCAACCGGCAGAAGTTCTTAATTATGATGAACTGGCAGGTAATTATGCTTTACGTGGTGAAATTGCCAGACTCATGCTCGATAGCGGTTCGCTAGTGACGGCGGATGACCTGATGATTACCAGTGGCTGTCATAATGCTTTGTCGCTGGCTCTGCTGGCGATATGCCGTCCCGGAGACATTGTTGCTGTTGAATCCCCGGCTTACTACGGCACGATGCAACTTTTGCGTGGGCTGGGGCTGAAAGCCATCGAAATCCCCACCGACCCTCAAAGCGGGCTAAGTACAGAGGCACTCGAACTGGCACTGGAACAGTGGCCGATCAAAGGGGTAATCGTGGTCCCGAACTGCAATAATCCGCTGGGCTTTATTATGCCGGAATCGCGTAAACGGGCAATTCTGTCACTGGCCCAGCAGCATGATATCGTTATTTTTGAAGACGATATTTATGGCGATTTGGCCACAGAATACCCACGGCCGCGCACGATTCATTCTCTGGATATTGATGGCAGAGTGATGCTGTGCAGTTCGTTTACCAAAACTATCGCGCCGGGCCTGCGTATCGGCTGGATAGCGCCGGGACGCTATTATGACCGTCTGCTACAGATGAAGTATGCGGTCAGTGGTACCAATGTTCCGGCGACTCAACTGGCGACTCTGGCATTTCTGCGAGGGGGGCATTACTACCCGCATGTCAGGCGTATGCGGCAAATCTATCTGCGGAATATGCAGACCTACACTCACTGGCTGCGCGAGTATTTCCCGGAAGGTATCTGCGTTACCCGGCCAAAAGGCGGGTTTATGTTATGGGTTGAGTTACCTCCACAGGTAGATATGGTGTGTGTGGCCAATAAGTTAGCTCAGATGAAAATTCGGGTCGCGCCAGGCTCCTTGTTCTCTGCATCTGGAAAGCATCGTAACTGCCTGAGAATTAACTGTGCTCTGGCACCCGAAGAGAAATATCGCAAAGTCATGGAAAGACTCGGGGACACTATCCACCAGGCGATGGAATAAGCGCTGTGGGTCACCCGGGCAGTTTTGTTACCACCCGGTTACCTTGCGATTGTGTGGTGGTTAACCCAGTGGTGGGATGAATATTAAGTCACTAAATGTGTTTTCTCATTCTGTTTGTTTTAATAAAATTCTTATTTATCAATGTATTAATTTGTGATTTGTTAATTGTGTCTGATTAATTATCTCTTGCCTGAGCCTGGCAAAGATGACATTATGAGCGCCGTTTATTTTTTGCCATCCACCAGCCTGCGAGGATATTACGGTGAACACTGTTTTCTGTTCTGCTCGTAATTTGATCATCTGCCAGCACTTTTGTGCTGTGTATCAGGGCACCTGCCGGAATACTCCGTTTTTCACCATGCGGTGAAGCCAGCCTGTGGCTGCTTGTTGAGCATGAGTAAAAACAGAGACAGTTCTGATTTTACTGATGTCTGTCACCCTGAACTGAATGCGGTTCACAGCCAGATATCTGACATTATTCGCCGGGGAATTTTCCCCATGCTGTGCCTTCGTGCACCCACTCATCCTTGACCTTTGGGGATTTGTGTTATGACACCTATGAAAATTGCGGCCAGTGCCGCGCTGATTCCGGTTATTTCCTCTGAGCGGCCGCTGGTGGCGCTGGAAGACACTGATTTTACTGATGTTGCTGCCGTAGTGCTGAATGTGGCCGATGCCAGCAAAGCGATGCTCTCTTTGCTGAAGCGCAGTGGTTTTAACTTGCCGGTATTTGTGGCGGGTTCGCTGCCGTCACCGGATACTACCGGAGTGATTACCGGTGAATATCATCCTGATTCAGAAGGTAACTCGGTACTGGAACAAGCTGCCGGTGAATATCAGGAAGCGCTACTGCCGCCCTTTTTCGACACACTGACCCGTTATGTCGGAATGAAAAACAGTACCTTTGCCTGCCCTGGTCATCAGGGCGGTGAGTTTTTCCGTAAACATCCGGCTGGCCGTCATTTCTACGACTTTTTTGGCGAGAATATTTTCCGTTCGGATATGTGTAATGCGGATGTCCGGCTGGGCGATCTGTTGATCCATGAGGGTTCTGCCAAAGATGCCCAGAAGTTTGCGGCAAAAGTCTTTAATGCGGATAAAACCTACTTTGTGCTGAACGGCACCTCCAGTGCCAACAAAGTGGTGACTAATGCGTTACTGACCCCGGGTGATCTGGTGCTGTTCGATCGCAATAACCATAAATCGAATCACCACGGTGCGTTAATTCAGGCCGGGGCGACACCGGTCTATCTGGAAGCAGCCCGTAATCCTTTTGGTTTTATTGGCGGTATTGATGCGCATTGCTTTGATGAGGCTTATCTGCGTAAGCAACTAAAGCAGGTGGCGCCGGAGCGGGCCAAAGAAGCCCGGCCTTTCCGCCTGGCGATTATCCAGCTCGGAACCTATGACGGTACCGTGTATAACGCGCGTCAGGTTGTCGATAAAATTGGTCATCTGTGTGATTACATCCTGTTCGATTCGGCCTGGCTGGGTTACGAACAGTTTATCCCGATGATGGCCGATTGTTCGCCATTATTGCTGGATTTAAATGAAAATGATCCGGGGATCTTTGTGACCCAGTCCGTGCACAAACAACTGGCCGGATTCTCTCAGACCTCGCAGATCCATAAGAAAGATAACCATATTCGTGGCCAAAAGCGTTTCTGCCCGCATAAGCGGCTAAACAATGCTTTTATGCTGCATGCTTCAACCAGTCCGTTTTATCCGCTGTTCGCCGCGCTGGATGTCAATGCGAAAATTCACCAGGGGCAGGCGGGTCGTCAGCTGTGGCAGGAGTGTGTCACTCTGGGTATTGAGGCACGTAAGGCAATTCTGTCACAGTGCCGGATGATCCGTCCGTTCCTGCCGGAAACGGTGGATGGACAGCGCTGGGAAGAGATTCCGACGCCAACTCTGGCTTCTGACCGTCGTTACTTCAGTTTTGAACCCGGGGCCCGCTGGCACGGTTTCGCCGGATATGCACAGGGACAGTATCTGGTCGATCCCTGTAAGTTATTGCTGACCACACCAGGGATCGATGCGGCCACCGGTGAGTACAGCAGTTTTGGTATCCCGGCGACGATTCTCGCTCACTACCTGCGGGAAAACGGTATTGTGCCGGAAAAATGCGACCTGAACTCGATTCTGTTCCTGCTGACCCCGGCAGAAAGCGCCGATAAGATGGCCAGGCTGGTGGCTAAACTGGCTCAGTTTGAGCAGCATGTTGAACAGGATGCTTTACTGGAAGATGTTCTGCCGACCATTTATCGTAAATATCAGCAGCGCTACCAGGGATACACCCTGCGTCAGTTATGCCAGGAAATGCATTCACTGTATGTCAGCTACCAGGTGAAGGATCTGCAGAAAGCGATGTTCCGTCAGCAGAGCCTGCCAGCGGTAAGAATGAATGCGCAGCAGGCTCACCACCTCTATCTGAGGGGCGAAGTGGAGCTGGTACCTCTGTCGCAGGCGGAGGGAAGGATTGCCGCCGAAGGGGCCTTACCCTATCCGCCAGGCGTGTTATGTGTCGTGCCAGGCGAACTGTGGGGTGGGGCAGTCCAGCGCTATTTCCTGGCGCTGGAAGAAGGGATCAATCTGCTGCCAGGATTTTCTCCTGAGCTGCAGGGGGTTTATATCCGTGAAGATGACAACCACACTCAACGTCTGTACGGCTGGGTATTATTACCTGATGCGCTAAACTAAACGACTGCCCCGGTATCGGCGAGCCGGTATCGGGGCAGGGTTTAATAGCGATAATAGCTGTGCTGAGCGTTATTGACTTTGTACAGATAACGCCGTGACTCCATCGCCGGGTGGTTACTGACCAGAGTCTGGTAAACTTCATCCGGCGACATGCCATTAATGATGCTGAAAGCACGATCTTTGTTAGATGAGAAGATGCGTAACACACTTCCTGCACCGCCGTTGTAGGCAGTGATCACTGCGTAACGCCGTGAGACCGGATTAGTGATCCCCGCCAGATAGCTATTTTGCAGCAGTGACAGATAGGCTGTACCCGCATCAATATTATTGGCCGGATCCAGCAGATATCCACGGCTAGGTTTGCCCCATTTACCCTTCATCCGGAACACATCCACCCCGGCCGTGTGCTGAACGACCTGCATCAGGCCGAGTGCATCAGAGTTACTGACCGCATACGGGTTAAAACTGGATTCGGTTTGCATAATCGCCAGAATCAGGGAAGAGTCAACACCGTACTGTTCTGAAGCTTTGCGTACCAGCGGCAGATACTTATGCGCACGTTTATTCAGATGGTTAGGGACCATCGGAATGGTGACCGACCAGATAACATGCAATCCGGACATCCGGCGCTGGAGTTTATATTTCAGCAGATAGTCAGCAAAGCTGGCTGCCCGGCCTTGCCAGCGGATAGGATGACCGGTGTTATCCAGGACCTCTCCGTACAGCAGCGGTTCCTGGCTGAGCTTAATATCGTTAGCATCGGAGTAGAGGTCCACGTTACCGGGGTTCTCACCCACCAGTAAGGTGGTAATAATTGCCTGGCGCAGGCTGGCCATCGGGTCAGTACCGGCAATGGTTTCGATGGTGATATTACCGCTTTCAAAGTTAATATGACTGCGGGTGTAGTAGTTGTCGCTGTATTTTACATAGTCTTTCGGCCCGGCAATCAGTACCTCATTGATACCCCAGATATTCTCAATGTTATGGGCAAACTGCCCCATCAGAATGTCAAAGCCGTTGGTGTCTTTCACCCAGGCTTCATTAAATGCCGGGGTCTTATGGCTGGAGCATGAGACCAGTAGCGGAGCAATCAACAGTAGCGGGTACAGTTTTTTCATTTTTTCTGTTTGGCTGATTGTGGGTAGCGAACGTTTTCAGGTAACACAGAATATTACGGTGCCGGAGGAGTATAGCCTTCAATATGCACATCTTTGCCCTCAAACAGAAAATTTATCATCTCCTGTTCCAGCACTTTACGATCTTCAGGATTCATCATGCTGAGTTTTTTCTCATTGATCAGCATGGTTTGCTTGGTCATCCACTCCTGCCAGGCAGGTTTAGAAATTTCCTGAAAAATACGTTTCCCCAGTTCACCCGGATATAACTGAAAATCCTGTCCTTCAGCTTCGCGTTGCAGGTAAGTACAAAAAATTGTGCGACTCATTATTCTTCCTCGTTTGGCTTACGCGAGTGTAAGACCAGTTGTTGCGGGTGTCTCAGCTCATTTAACAGGCGCTCTACCGGAGCGGCCAGCCCGACCTCGGGAGCACGCGCTAAGTTATACCAGAGACTGCTGCTTTCATCCATTAAAGAGCCGAAAGCCGGCTTGTTCAGATAACAGGGAATGATATCAAGATGAAAATGGCTGAAAGTGTGACGAAATGCGGTCATTTGCTGTAGTGAGCCACTTATTCCCTGTTTTTCCAGCCAGTCATGCATGGCTTGTTCGCTGTCAAACTGCGGAAAACAGTATAATCCCCCCCAGATTCCCACCGGAGGCCGCTGTTGCAGCAGCACATTTTCACCCTGTTGCAGTAATAAAAACCAGGCCGTTTTCACTGGCTGGGCCTTTTTCGGTTTTTTCCCGGGATATTTTTCCCAACTGTGGTGGGCATAAGCGATACATCCACTGTTAAGCGGGCACAGTTCACATTTGGGTCGCGAACGGGTACAGACCATGGCCCCGAGGTCCATCATGGCCTGGTTAAACTCCCCGACACCCTGCGCGGGTGTGACCTGCTCACTAAGCTGCCACAGCCGTTTTTCCACCGGGGTTGTTCCTGGCCAGCCATCTACCGCATAGCAACGGGCCAGCACCCGTTTAACATTGCCATCGAGGATAGGGTAGTGCTGACCCAGCGACAGAGAGAGGATGGCTCCGGCGGTCGAGCGTCCGACGCCCGGTAAATCTGCGACATCTTCGAAGTTTTGTGGGAAAATCCCCCCGTGCTTTTCTGCCACCTGGCAGGCAGCCTTGTGCAGATTACGGGCCCGGGCGTAATATCCGAGGCCGGTCCACAGATGCAGTACCTCGTCGAGCGGCGCGGCAGCCAGATCGGTGACCGTCGGGAAACGGGCCATAAAGCGTTCAAAATAAGGGATGACGGTGGCAACCTGAGTTTGCTGTAGCATCACTTCAGATAACCAGACCTTATACGGGGTTTTTTGCTGTTGCCAGGGCAGGGTCTTACGCCCATATTTCTGGTACCAGTCGAGTGTGTACTGCGCAAATTGCGATGATTGCATCATGACCGCGAAAATTTCCACCAAAAGCTCACAAGGGGCAGGAATTCCAGCACAGACCTGCCAGACTGTAAACATGAACATTGCAAAGGCTTGCTTCCGGGGGCGAAGTTTGCATAATTCCCGTCTTTATTAAATATCAACCTACAGGCATTACTATGATCAATGATGTCATCACGCCGGAGTTTGACGAGAATGGTCGTCCGTTACGGCGTATCCGCAGCTTTGTCCGTCGTCAGGGGCGGCTGACCAATGGCCAGCAGCATGCGCTGGACAATTACTGGCCGGAGATGGGGGTTGAGTTTACACCTGAACCGGTGAACTTTGCTGCACTGTTTGGCCGTGAAGCGCCGGTCGTATTAGAAATCGGTTTCGGTATGGGGGCTTCGCTGGTCACTATGGCACAGCAAAACCCCCATCAGGATTTTTTTGGGATTGAAGTTCATGCGCCCGGAGTCGGCGCATGCCTGGGCTCGGCCCATGAAGCCGGGGTGACCAACCTGCGGGTGATGTGCCACGACGCAATGGAAGTGATGGAATCGATGATCCCGGATAATTCACTGCGCATGGTACAGTTGTTCTTCCCTGATCCGTGGCATAAAGCCCGTCATAATAAACGTCGTATCGTTCAGGTACCTTTTGCTGAGCTGGTATTGCGTAAGTTAAAACTGGGCGGTGATTTCCATATGGCGACCGACTGGGAAAATTATGCAGAGCATATGCTGGAAGTTATGCAAAGCATCCCGGGTTACCGTAACCATTCGAAAGAGGGGAACTTTGTACCGCGTCCGGAAAGTCGCCCGTTAACTAAGTTTGAACAACGTGGCCAGCGTCTGGGGCACGGGGTTTGGGATTTGATGTTTGAGAGGATTAAATAATGGCAGTACAGCGTAGTCGTCGTTTACGTAAGAAAATGCACCTGGCAGAATTCCAGGAACTGGGTTTTTCAGTCAGCTGGACCTTCGCCGCAGGGACCTCAGAGCAGGATATTGATGCCACTCTGGATGCTTTTGTTGATGAAGTGATTGAACCTAATGGTCTGGCCTATGACGGCAGTGGTTATCTGCAATGGGAAGGGCTGGTCTGCCTGCAGCAAACCGGCAAATGCACCGATGAGCACCGTCAGCTGGTTCGCGAGTGGCTGGAAGCCCGAAAACTCTCAGAAGTCAAAGTTACGGAACTGTTTGACGTCTGGTGGGACTAAGTACCTGCAGGTAACTTTCCTGTTGTTATCAGTCGGTGAACCAGAGCCCGAAAGCAGAACATGTTTTACCGGGACAGAAAGGAGTATGCATGTTACGTGAAGTGATCGCTGTCGGGGTTTTGCTGGCTACCACCCCGGCGTGGGCAGATTATCAGTGCCCGGTAAAACCTCAGGATGATGTCGCTGTCACGGCGCAGCAAGTGGCGGTCAGTGGCAATAATGGTAACCTGACCATCTCACCGCAGGGAGAGATGACGTTTAACGGTAAGCCGGTGCAGGCCGACCAGGCACTGCGTCAGCAGGCGGTTGCCTATCAGGCCGCGTTACGCAGTGACTTACCCTGGATTGACCAGGGCGCCCGTCAACGGCTGGAAACCAGTCGCAGTGCGCTGGATAAAGTGATTGTTGAAAAGCTGGGTTCTGACAGCCATGTGCGTACTCGCCTGGCGACACTGGACAGCGGCCTGAAAGCACAGATGGATCGTGTGATTGAGCACCGTGATGGCGGGCTCTATTTCCATCACGCGGCTATCGATCAGGTCCGGACTGAGGGTGAAAAGCTGATGCAGAATGCAATGGGTGGAATACTGCAGGACAGCCTGAATGAACTGGGCAGTTCCAAATCATCAGGAGATAACCCGTTACAGGCATTAATGGGCAACCTTGGCGGTCTGCAGCAGTCTATTCGTAGCGAAGTCAGTAAGCAGGAAAAAGATTTCCAGGCGTTTGGTCAGCAGGTGTGCGGCAAGGTCGGGGCACTTGAACAACAGCGCAAGGCTATCTGGCAACAAGTCAGTCAGTAATCTCTCCGCTATCAGCAGTATCAGAACCCCTGATACTGCTGAATTTCTGAATTAATTATTCCTGTTCCAGAAAAAATTCCAGCAGGCTGTTAAGAAACAGCCGTCCTTTCTCCGTCACCTGCCAGCAGGCTGCAGTCTCCTGCAAATAACCGGCCTCGATAGCCTGGTTCAGTGCCGGGCGAATGTGTTGCTCACTCAGCCCGGTCAAACGGCTGAACTCATCCCGCGGGCAGGGTTCAGATAACCGGAAACGGTTCATAAAAAACTCAAACGGCTTCTCGTCATCCGGCACGCTGTAACGCTTATCCAGGTATTCTCCGCGCATAAATCCTTTTGGGTGGCGGGTTTTCACGGTACGGATAATTTCTCCGTCAGCCTGCGTGAGTTTACCGTGGGAACCACAACCGATCCCCAGATAATCACCAAACCGCCAGTAGTTCAGATTGTGCTGACATTGCAGCCCGGGGCGGGCATAAGCCGAAGTCTCATATTGCTGATAACCGGCATCGGTTAGTAGCTGGTGTCCCTGTTCGAAGATATCCCATAATGCATCATCATCCGGTAACACCGGGGGCCGTGAGGCAAACAGCGTATTGGGTTCAATCGTTAACTGATACCAGGAGAGATGCGGCGGTGATAACGCAATCGCCTGTCGTAAGTCGTCTAAGGCTTCTTCCAGCGACTGGTCGGGGAGACCATGCATCAGATCCAGATTAAAACTACGTAGTCCCAGCCCGGCAGCCAGCTTAGCCGCCCGTTTTGCCTCTTCCGGTCCATGGATACGTCCCAGTCGTTGCAGTTTGGCCGGGCTGAAACTCTGTACCCCAATCGAAATACGGTTAACCCCTGCCTGCTGATAACCGCTGAAACGATCGGCTTCTACCGTGCCGGGGTTAGCTTCCATGGTAATCTCGGCATCGGCTGCCAGCGGTATACGCTGACGGACACCGTCCAGCAGCGCCTGCATGGCTTCGCTGCTTAGCAGACTGGGAGTGCCGCCGCCGATAAAAATCGTCGATACTTCACGCCCTGAAGTCAGGGGGATATCAGAGTCCAGATCAGCCAGCAGATGCCCCACATAGTCCATATGCGGGACATCGCCTTTCAGGGCGTGTGAATTAAAATCACAATACGGACATTTCTGTACACACCAGGGAATATGAATATACAGACTCAGTGGTGGCAGATTACCCATTACGCAGAGCATCCAGCAGCAGCTTCAGTGCCTGCCCACGGTGTGAAATTGCCAGTTTTTCGGCTTTAGTCATCCCTGCCGCCGTGATATTCAGCTCTGGCAGGAAAAAAATTGGGTCGTAACCAAACCCGCCTTCGCCCTGACTTTCACGGGCAATAACACCGGGCCACTGACCATGAAACACCAGTGGTGTCGGGTCATCGGCATGGCGCAGGTAGACCAGCACACAATGGAATGCCGCCTGGCGCTTTTCATCAGGAACCTCCTGCATCGCTGCCAGCAGTTTATCCAGATTCTGTTGGTCAGTCGCCTCAACACCCGCATAACGGGCAGAGTAAATACCGGGGGCGCCACCCAGGACATCGACGGCCAGCCCTGAGTCGTCGGCAATCGCCGGCAGGCCGGTGACACGTGCGGCGTGGCGGGCTTTTATCAGCGCATTTTCGATAAAGGTCAGGCCGGTCTCTTCCACAGAATCGACGCCCAGATCGGTCTGAGCCACAATATCAAAACCAAAATCAGCCAGGGGTTCGGCCAGTTCACGCACTTTGCCGGGATTACCGGTTGCCAGTACAACTTTTTGCATAATCATTCCAACGTTCAGAGTTACAGCAGATACCAGAGTCCCGGAAACAGATCCATCCCGAGAAAATTCAGTGCATAGAGAATCAGAACCACCACCATGGCAGAGAAGTCGATACCGCCCATGGCCGGCAGAATGCGGCGAACAGGTGCCATGAGCGGCTCTGTCAGTTGTACCAGCACATAATCTATCGGGCTGCGGCCCTGGCTCACCCAGCTCATCAGTGAACGGATCAGAATCACCCAAAACACCAGGTTACCGGCAGCTTTCAGCAACGACAGGACGCCAATCAGCACATTACTCAGGCCAATCACAAACCCGCCGGACTGGATCAGCATCAGTAGCGGGAACTTAATAATGGTCAGTACCAGTGCCAGTACTAAAGACGCGGTATCAATGGGACCCATTGCGGGGATAATACGGCGTAGTGGACGGATTACCGGCTGAGTCAGTTTAACAATAAATTGCGCCAGTGGATTATAGAAATCACAGCGGGCCCACTGCATCCAGATACGTAGCAGCAGAACCATGACGTAAAGATCGATAACCGTTTTGACCAGAAAAGTCAGAGTGTACATGTGTGTCCTCAGTTATTGGGGTGAAGAGGGCGGATACTGGCGTGCGCCAAAAATGGCGGAGCCAATACGAACCATCGTACTGCCGGCTTCAATGGCGGCATCCATATCATCGCTCATTCCCAGCGATAGTGTATCAATCCCGCTGAATTCCGCCTGTAAAGCGTGAAATGCTGCGGTCATCTGCCGGCATACCGCCAGCTGCGACTGATAATCTTCCGATGGTGCGGGAATGGCCATCAGGCCACGCAATTTCAGATGGGGTAACTCAACAATCTGCCGGGCAAGGGCCGGAATATCACCGACAGTGATCCCTGACTTGCTGGATTCATCGCTGATGTTGACCTGAATCAGCACATTCAGGGGGCCAAGGTGTGGCGGGCGCTGATCGTTCAGTCTTTGCGCCAGTTTCTGTCGGTCCAGGGTATGGCACCAGTCAAAGTTTTCAGCCACCAGACGGCTTTTATTGGATTGTAACGGACCGATAAAATGCCATTCCAGACCGGCTAAATCTGCGGTCTGTGCGACTTTATCCACCCCTTCCTGGACATAATTTTCGCCAAAGCAACGTTGTCCCGCCAGCCAGGCTTCGCGGATGTCGCTCACAGGTTTGGTTTTACTCACTGCCAGCAGAGTAATCTGCTGTGGATCTCTGCCGCAACTTTCGGCAGCAGCGTGAATACGCTGACGGATCTGCTGTAAATTATGCTGAATGGAAGTCATCACCGGGCTGTTTTATGGAGTTAGATGAAATTGTTGCGCTTAGTGTAAAGCATAATGCCTCTGATCTGCACCTTTGCTGTGGACATTTACCCTGGTGGCGTTGCCGGGGGCTGCTGACAACAGCCCCGGGAATGGCCCCGGTAACTGATGCGACCCTGCAAAAGTTTTGTGATGACAGTCTGACGGATGAGCAACAGCAACAACTCCGGATCCACGGCCACTGTGATGCCGCACTAACCATGGCAACAGGAACCCGGCTGAGAGCCTGTATTTTCCGCCGTAACGGAGGCATATCTCTGGCATTACGCATTCTGCGCCAAAATATCCCCTCCATGGAGAGCCTGGGTATGCCTGCCGTCTGTTACCGTCTGACCGGTGAAAGTGCCGGACTGATACTCTTCAGCGGGGCGACCGGTTGCGGAAAATCGACATCGCTGGCGGCGATGATGGGGGCAATCAGTCGTCAGCGGGCGCTACATATTATTACCCTGGAAGATCCGATCGAGTATCTCTACGACAATCACCGATCTCTTATCCAGCAACGGGAAGCGGGCAGGGATTTTTCCTGTTACAGCCAGGGACTGATGGCGGCACTCCGTCAGGACCCGGATATCATCATGTTGGGGGAATTACGTGATCATCAGACGATCCGGCTGGCTTTGACGGCCGCAGAAACCGGACATCTGGTGCTGGCGACCCTGCATACCAGGACGGCTGCACAAACTGTTGAGCGGCTGGTGGATAGTTTTCCTGCAGGCGAAAAATCGCTGGTCAGCAGACAGCTGGCCGCCTGTCTGACTGCAGTGATTGCACAGCGGCTGGTGAATGACGAAGCGCATGCTACCCGGCAACGGGCGGAATTTGAAGTGATGCTGAATACCCCGGCGGTGGCCAGTGTCATTCGTGAAGGAAAAACACATCTGCTGGCAGGGATAATTCAGACCAGCTCGGCAGACGGAATGCAGAGTTTTCCACTCGCTGCTGGTGTAGAAACCGCCTCGTCGGCACTGGCAAATCGGTTTGCCGGCGAGGCAGGGAGAAGTGTCGCTGGTATCTGGCCAGGTGAGGCTTAAGGGGCTGCTGAGATAACCAGCCTGATACTGTTTTCATGCCAGTCAGTGCTGTCGAACGTCCTGCCATAAATCATTTTCAGGGTCGAAGTGCCGGCTTTACGACCAATCAGATAAAATGTCTGCTGACCTGAACATCCGGTCATGCCGGGTTTACAGTCGGGAGACTGCTGGTAACTGCCGGGAATCAATAATACACCGGCAGGTAACTGGCTGACCATCCATTGATAGCCGGTAGATGGATTAGCCTCCAGCGTCAGCTTAACCGGTTTGCCCGCCACACCGTCCAGTTGTACAGGAACATCGGCGGCAGCCGCCGTAAACGTCATACAGCCCAGTGCCACAGACAGAAAGTAAATTAATCTGTTCATTGCTAAAACTCCGTTTTATGCTGTGATAATCAATGAATATAGCATTAATTACTGTTTATGGCATTGGTGGGAGAGACATGACGTTGTTATTTCTCAGGCAGTAAAAGAACACCACAGAGGTTAATGATTGTCGAACCAGCTTTCGAGGATGATCACGGCTGAACCTGAATCGACTTTTCCTTTGGTCAGTGCACGATAACCGCCGGTTTCGAACAGACCTGCCCGGGCTTCTACGGTACTTAAGCGTTCATCCTGTAATTCAACCGCGACACCAAACCTGCCATGCAGACGGTTGGCAAATTTACGGGCACGGGCAGTCAGCGGTTGCTCTGTTCCATCCATATTCAGTGGCAGACCGACCACCACTAAATCGGGCTGCCACTCTTTAAGCAGTTTTTCAATCACATTCCAGTCAGGGACCCCATCCTGAGCTTTGATGGCAGTCAGGGGCCTGGCGGTACCGGTCAGTTGCTGACCGACAGCCACTCCGATACTCCGGGTACCGAAATCGAATCCGAGTAAGATTTTCACTGACATCAGGCATGCCCCGCTTCGCTGCTCATCTGACTGATATCTATCCCGATATGTTTAGCCGCGTTACGCCAGCGCTCGCCCGCCGGAGTATGGAACAGAATTTTCTCACTGGCCGGAATGGTCAGCCAGGCATTTTCCAGTATTTCATTTTCCAGCTGTGATTTTTCCCAGCTGCAGTATCCCAGCGCCACAATGATATTTTCGGGTTGCTGATCGCTGCCCAACGATTCGAGAACATCTTTTGAGGTCGTCAGCACCGTGTGTTCAGAAACAGTAATACTGGAAGTAAACCTGTTTTCCGGTGAGTGCAGGATAAAACCGCGATCTTCTGCAACAGGTCCGCCGTTATACACCGGGTTTTCTAATGAGTGTGCAGCATCATTTTGTTGCGGCGTAATGTCTAGTTTATTCAGCACACCCTCAATGGTCAGGTTTTCCATGGGCTTATTCACTATCAGGCCCATAGCTCCTTCGTCGTTGTGCTCACAAACATAGATTACAGACCGTTTGAATATCGGGTCCTGTAATGAGGGCATCGCGATCAGAAAATGGTGCTGTAAATTCATACTGACTCTGTTAGTTTATCAGGAAAAAATATCCGGCAGCCTCCGGGCTACCGGGCAAAACGAAGGCCGGACTTAGTGACCCAGGCGTTTCTCGATAGCATCCATCAGCATGCCGGTAATCGAGATTGGGAATGCGGCTTCAATTTCACGTACGCAGGTCGGGCTGGTGACATTAATTTCGGTCAGCCGGTCGCCGATAATATCCAGTCCGACAAAAATCAGGCCTTTTTGCTTCAGGACCGGGGCAACTTTACGGGCAATAGCCCAGTCACTGTCACTCAGCGGGCGAGCTTCACCCCGGCCACCGGCCGCGAGGTTACCCCGGGTTTCGCCGGATTTAGGTATCCTTGCCAGGCAATAAGGCACCGGTTCTCCGTCGACGACCAGCACCCGCTTATCACCTTCTTTAATCGCCGGCAGATAGTTCTGTGCCATGCAGAAGGTGGTATTTTCATGAGTCAGTGCTTCACAGATCACCGAAAAGTTAGGATCATCCTGTTTCACGCGGAAAATCGAGGTACCACCCATGCCATCCAGCGGTTTCATAATGATATCGCCGTGTTCCTGCCAGAATTCGCGCAGTTTCTGCTGACTGCGGGTGACCAAAGTATCCGGAGTTAACTCCGCAAACCATGCAGTGAACAGTTTTTCGTTACAGTCACGCAGGCTCTGCGGCTTATTAACCACCAGAGTGCCCTGTTCTTCGGCACGTTCCAGAATGTAAGTGGCATAAATAAATTCGGTATCAAACGGCGGGTCCTTACGCATCAGAATCACATTCAGGTCTGCCAGCGGGATTTCCTGCTCGCTGCCGAACTGATACCAGCCGTCGTAGTTTTGTTCCACCGTAAGCAAGCGGGTTCGCGCACTGGCGACTCCGCCACGCAGATACAAATCATTCATTTCCATATAATGGATTTCATAACCCCGGCGCTGTGCTTCCAGCAGCATTGCAAAACTGGTGTCTTTCTTAATATTGATGTCCGCAATAGGATCCATCACTATGCCAAGCTTAATCATTCTTATCTCCTCGGAAGGCAGTAATGACTACCTTATCATTAACGGATTTTACCGGTTCAGGATCGTCAGGGCTTTACCGCAGGTGCCGGCTACAGGGCAGATTACCCTAAATCACCAAATCTTACCTGCAATGCCGTCAGCACGGTCAGTGCGGCGGTTTCAGTACGTAACACACGCGGCCCCAGCAGGATATCAGTAAATCCCTGACGGGAGGCCATGTCGATTTCATTGGCTGTCAGACCGCCCTCCGGGCCAATCAGCATCCGAACCCTGTTGACCGGCAGCGGCAACGTATTAATGCTCTGTGAAGCCCGCGGATGCAGATTCAGTTTCAGCCCCTGTTCCTGCTCTGCGCACCAGTCACTCAGTGACATCACCGGGCGGATTTCCGGTACCACATTTCTGCCTGACTGCTCACAGGCTGCAATGGCAATTTTCTGCCACTGCTGGCGCTTTTTCTCCAGTCTTTCAGCATCAAGTTTGACTCCGCAGCGTTCCGAAATTAGCGGTGTGACCTGATTCACCCCCAGTTCTATCGATTTCTGGATAGTAAACTCCATTTTCTCGCCACGTGACATCACCTGACCCAGGTGAAGAAATAGCGGCGATTCACGATTATCGGTGATGCCTTCGGTGACCTGGACAGTAACGCTTTTTTTATCGGCATGCACAATGGTGGCACTAAAGGTCTGATTACTGCCATCGAACAGCTCCAGTAGCTGTCCTGCGGTCATCCTCAGTACCCGACCCACATGATTCGCTGCCTCTTCGCTAAGCTGAAATTCACTGTGATTCGTTATTGTTTCAGGGTGATAAATGCGGGGTATACGCATGAAAAATCTGCCAGTTCCGGGCCGGTACCTTATGACCAGCCCTCAGTAAATTAATGAGTCAGCAGTGTCTCTGCCCGTGATAAGAACGTCAACCGCGACACGTTGTTTTTTAACCAGCCAGTATTGACCGCTGTCGTTGTATTATGCCACAGCCGGAGCGGAGGAAGGCAATATTAGCAGAGACCTCAGGCCTGAAACTCGCCACGGGTCAGTTCACTGCCGCAGTGGGTACAACGGTAGCGGGTTTCGCCGCGCAAAACCCGGTTATGGCGTCGTACCGTCAACTGATGCTGTCGGCAGTGGCAGGTATAGGCAAAGGTCTTCTGTACCGTGTCGGTGCTAAAGCGATGAGTACGGCTGGCACTGACGCCTAACACCGTTTCCATCATCCATTTCCACTCCTTACCATGCGGAGCGACACGGCCAAACTCTTTCCAGACCAGCAGATGGGCCAGTTCATGGGGCACCACCTCGTCGATAAAGGGCTGTTTATTTTCCAGCAACAATACCGGGTTAAGACGGATTTCCCATTGTTGAAGCCAGGCCGTACCGGCAGTGGTTCCCCGTTGCTGGTAGAGAACAGAGGGTTCGGGATAAGCCTGTTTCAGACTGTCATTAGCACGCTGTAAGTGTTCACGCAGCGAACGCATAACGGCTTGCTGAAGGGCGATGGGCAGACGAGGTGTTTTCATAGCGGCAGCATAAAGCCAGTCAGGGCAGATTACAATCCGGGGCAGGGTAGCACTAAAACAAAACAGGCAACGTTTCCGTTGCCTGTCGGGTTCACCGGGAGAAAGAATTAATTCTTATCACCGATGTTACGTAATTTTTTACCCTGCATCAGGTTACGTTCGATGTGTTCCAGTGAAACGCCTTTGGTTTCAGGAATCAGAACCAGTGTCAGGATAATAAATAGTACGTTCAGTGCGGCGTACAGTCCGAAAGTCGCTGCATTACCCAGAGAATTCAGCAGCGTCAGGAAGGTCGCGCCGACAATCATGTTGGCAATCCAGTTAGTCGCTGTAGAAACGGTGATACCAAAATCACGCCCTTTCAGCGGCTGGATCTCAGAGCACAGTACCCAAATCAGCGGGCCGGCACTCATCGCAAAACCGATGATGAAAATCAGCAGCATGGCGATAGCAAAATATTGCTGTCCCAGTGAATGCATGCCGATATGCAACATGGCTCCCAGGATACCCATACCTGCGGCCATCACAATAAAGCCGAGGATTAACGTAGGTTTACGACCCCAGCGGTCAACCAGGCCGATAGCAATAAAGGTCGCCAGAACGTTGATACCGCCAACAATCACTGTTCCCCACATCTGCTGGGTAGTATTGGTGAATCCGGCGATTTCAAAGATTTTTGGCGCGTAGTACATAATTACGTTCATCCCGGTAAACTGCTGCATAACCTGCAACAGAACACCCAGCCAGACTGCACGACGGAAGTTTGGGTTAGAAGTGAACAGTGCCCAGCCAGTCTGTTTAATCTTCAGACTTTCACGGATTTCATCCAGCTCACGTTTAGCCTGTTCGCTGGTGTCGCGCAGACGGTCCAGTACCCGTTGTGCATCCTTAAAGTTTCCTTTTGCCGCCAGCCAGCGTGGACTGTTGGGCAGGAAGATAACCCCAACCAGCAGTAACAGGGCCGGGATAGTAATCACGCCCAGCATCCAGCGCCATTCACCAGTGTAACTGAATGCGGTATCTGAAAGATAAGCACCGACAATCCCGATGGTAATCATCAGCTGATACAGGGAGATCATACTGCCGCGAATTTTTTCCGGCGCAATCTCAGACAGATACAAAGGTGCAGTATAAGAGGCGATACCGACAGCCAGGCCTAACAGGACCCTGGCGGCAATCAGCACTTCCGGATTGGTGGCGAAGGCGGAACACAGCGAGCCTGCAACAAACAGGATAGCTCCGGCCATCAGGCTCTTCTTACGGCCCAGTTGTGAAGACATCCAGCCACTGCCGACGGCACCCACCGCCGCACCAAACATCATGGAACTGACGATCCATTCCTGCTGGTGTGCCGTCACGTTAAATTCTTTTGCGATGAAAGGCAGGGCGCCGGCGATTACACCGATATCCAGACCAAACAGTAAACCCGCAAGTGCCGCAAGGAAGCAAACAAAAAATGTCATCATTTTGTTCGAGCTTCTGCTGTTATTAGTATTGCCGGGCATTTTAGCCTCCGCTGTTAACTATCATTCTTGTTGTAATGTTAAAAAAATCCCTTCAATTTATCAGTGAGCCAGATCACATTGATGTAATCGGTTACACATGATAACCCGCTGAAAGAAATATTTAATTCGTAAAAGACCTTTCAGCGCCAGCCGCAAGATTAAATTTTGTTTCCGGCAGGGTTCAGATTATAGCCTTGCACTGACGACTCAAAGCAACCCATTTTTAACGATTGAATTAATTTGTTATACCCTGAAAAATCTGAGAAATAATTATCAGGACGCTGTAAGCGTTACCACTTGAGCTATATCACAAAATTGGGGGTGGTTTTCACAAAAGGCAGGAAAAAGAAATCTGATTTCACAGCATTTTTTGTTTAGCGGGATTAATCATTGGGTGGGGTGTCGCCGGAAATAACGGGGCAGCAGCGCTGCCCCGTAACAACAATTACAGCCCGGCGGCTTCGCGCAGAGCTGCCGCTTTGTCGGTTTTTTCCCATGGGAAATGCTCACGGCCAAAGTGGCCATAGGCAGCAGTCTCACGGTAGATTGGATGCAACAGATCCAGCATCTGGATCAGACCATATGGACGCAGGTCGAAGAATTCACGAACCAGCAGGGTCAGTGTTTCTGTCGGTACTTTCTCAGTGCCAAAGGTTTCAACCATGATAGAAGTAGGTTCAGCGACACCGATAGCATAAGATACCTGGATTTCACAACGGTCAGCCAGGCCTGCGGCCACGATATTTTTAGCCACATAACGAGCCGCGTAAGCTGCTGAACGGTCAACTTTAGACGGGTCTTTACCAGAGAATGCGCCGCCACCATGACGAGCCATGCCGCCGTAGGTATCAACGATGATTTTACGTCCGGTCAGACCACAGTCACCCATAGGTCCGCCAATTACAAAACGGCCGGTCGGGTTAATAAAGAATTTGGTTGAGCTGTTCAGCCATTCTGCGGGCAGTACCGGCTTGATAATGGTTTCCATTACTGCTTCCTGCAGCTCTTTCTGTCCAATATCTTCCGCGTGCTGGGTTGACAGCACCACCGCATCGATACCGACGATCTTACCGTCGTCATACTGGAAAGTGACCTGGCTTTTTGCGTCCGGACGCAGCCATGGCAGAGAGCCGTCTTTACGCACTTCAGACTGGCGCTGTACCAGGCGGTGTGCATATGTCAGTGGTGCAGGCATCAGAACATCAGTTTCGTTAGTCGCATAACCAAACATCAGTCCCTGGTCTCCGGCACCCTGTTCCAGTGGGTCTGCACGGTCAACACCCTGATTAATATCCGGCGATTGTTTACCGATAGCGCTTAATACGGCGCAGGAGTTCGCGTCAAAGCCCATATCTGAGTGGATATAGCCGATATCACGGACCGTTTTACGGGCGATGTCTTCGATATCTACCCATGCGCTGGTAGTGACTTCACCACCTACCAGTACCATTCCGGTTTTCACATAGGTTTCACAAGCTACGCGTGCTTTCGGATCTTGTTCAAGAATGGCATCCAGCACTGCATCAGAGATCTGATCAGCAATTTTATCGGGATGCCCTTCTGATACGGACTCGGATGTAAATAGGTGTTTTGCCATTGGTTCCTTACCTTACTCTCTGGTTTCAATTCAATCGCCTGGCGAACATCAATCATGCTCACTTTCGCTTCTTCAGACAACGCCGTGAGCGGTACAAGGTGTGCTTAAAAGCACAGACTGGAAAGACACTGCCTGGTTCTTAATCGTTTAGATGGAAAACCATCCGGACGTCCATTCTAGGGCAGTCTCCGGCCCGAATTCCAGACTTTTTTTCAGATTAAGCCATTGCGAAATGTAAAAGAGTGGAACACTGTACCCGTTTACACCAATAATTCTTTGCTTTTTCAGGCCCTGAACGGTATAAACAGCCGCTGCTGCCCGCGAGGGTAGCCGGTGTTTCGTAGCGCCAAAATAGCGCTGCTGCAGGGTCGGGATGACTATGATTCTGACCTTCACCCTCAGTACGTTTTCCGTATGCTTCTGGCATATGTGGAGGTGATAAAACTAATGAACCAGCCTTACTCATTATCTTTTGGTTCTCTGCCTGGTCCTGTTGTGTCCGGGGCCCTTTCTGTTGTCTCCGCAGGTTCTTATCCGCAAAATTTTTCCCGACGAAGTTACCTTTGCTGCGGTAATTATTCCGACACCTGCGCCGGTTAAGGTAGGCATTTCAGGTTCGGTATGACTGCGTCGCGTCGCCTGTGGCACTGTCCCAAAGGCTGATTTGATATCCGGTGATTTACCCTGAAGTTGCCACACTTGCCAGGAGAGTGTGCTATACCTGGTGACAGAAGCAGGCACTTCGGTCAGGAGAAAATTCTCCATGCGAGAAAACAGCTGTTTCACTTTTCAATCTAAGATAGAGGTTCGCGATGTCTGACGACATGAAGACTATTAAGGGTTCGTCAGCAGGCGAACATGGGGAACTGCGCTCAATGCAGGAAGTTGCAGTGAATGATCAGGAAGCCAGCCGGATGTTAAAGACCTATAACATCGCCTGGTGGGGGAATAACTATTATGACGTGAACGAACTCGGTCATATCAGTGTCTGCCCAAATCCGGATAAGCCCGAAGTGCGTGTTGACCTGGCGAAACTGGTCAAAGAACGTGAGGCCCAGGGCCAGCGCCTGCCGGCACTGTTTTGCTTCCCACAAATTCTGCAACATCGTCTGCGCTCTATTAACGCTGCATTTAAACGTGCGCGTGAATCCTTCGGCTATACCGGCGATTACTTCCTGGTGTATCCCATCAAGGTGAACCAGCATAAGCGGGTCATCGAATCACTGATTAATTCCGGAGAACCGCTGGGGCTGGAAGCGGGATCTAAAGCTGAACTGATGGCCGTGCTGGCGCATGCCGGACAGACCCGTTCAGTGATTGTCTGTAACGGTTATAAAGACCGTGAATACATCCGCCTGGCCCTGATTGGTGAAAAACTGGGCCATAAAGTCTATCTGGTTATCGAGAAGATGACTGAGGTGCGACTGGTGCTGGAAGAGGCTGAACGCCTGAATGTCACTCCGCGACTGGGGATCCGTGCCCGGCTGGCTTCTCAGGGGTCCGGCAAATGGCAGTCGAGTGGGGGAGAAAAATCGAAATTTGGTTTGTCAGCATCTCAGGTACTGCAGCTGGTAGACATCATGCGCAATGCCGGCCGGCTCGACAGCCTGCAACTGCTGCATTTCCATCTGGGGTCGCAGATGGCGAATATCCGCGATATTTCGACCGGGGTGCGTGAGTCTGCCCGTTTCTATGTAGAACTGGCAAAACTCGGCGTGAATATCAAATGCTTTGATGTGGGTGGCGGTCTGGGAGTTGACTATGAAGGTACCCGTTCTCAGTCTGACTGCTCAGTAAACTACGGGCTGAACGAGTACGCCAATAACGTGATTTGGGCAATTGGCGGCGCCTGTGATGAACATGGTCTGGAGCACCCGACGGTCATTACCGAATCCGGGCGTGCCGTGACGGCTCATCATACCGTTCTGGTGTCGAATATTATTGGTGTGGAACGCAACGAATTTACCACCCCACAGGCCCCGGCAGAAGATGCTCCGCGACCTATCGTCAGTATGTGGGACACCTGGCAGGAGATGCATGAGCCTAATGTCCGTCGTTCGCTGCGCGAATGGCTGCATGACAGCCAGATGGACCTGTCTGATATTCATACCGGCTACTCTGCAGGAACTTATGATCTGAATCAGCGGGCCTGGGCAGAACAGCTCTATCTGAGTATCTGTCATTACACCCGTCAGCATCTGGACCCAAGCAACCGTGCCCACCGGCCGATCATCGATGAGTTGCAGGAACGGATGGCAGACAAGATCTATGTCAACTTCTCGCTGTTCCAGTCGATGCCGGATGCCTGGGGGATCGATCAGTTATTCCCGGTGCTGCCGTTGGAAGGACTGAACAAATCGCCTGAACGTCGTGCGGTACTGCTGGATATTACCTGCGATTCAGACGGTACTATCGACCATTATGTGGATGGTGACGGTATTGCGACCACCATGCCGATGCCGGAATATGATGCTGAAAACCCACCGATGCTGGGCTTCTTTATGGTCGGTGCTTATCAGGAAATTCTTGGCAATATGCATAACCTGTTTGGTGATACCGAAGCGGTGAATGTTTATGCTTTCGATGACGGTTCAGTCGATGTGGAGTTATCAGACGAAGGAGATACTGTCGCGGATATGCTGCAGTATGTTCAGCTGGATCCACGGGAATTACTGGAACTGTTCCATAAACAGGTCAATGCCAGTGTGATCGAAGAGGAACTGCGGGATCAGTTCCTGTCAGAATTTGAAAGTGGTCTGTATGGTTACACTTATCTGGAAGATGAGTAACCCGTTACCGCGGCGGGCAATGGCTGAACGCATGATTAGTGATTGCAGTCATTGCAGCGAAATACCATAATGATCTATCGCCCTTGTGCGTCGGGTTTAACGACACACAAGGGTTTTTTTTCGTCAAAATCAGGCCGGAATGCTGCTCTTTTTCAGTAGATTACCGGTTTACGGAAATATAGAGGAACAACTATGTACCATACCCTGGGTAATGAATATGACAACTCTCTGGTGTCTAATGCCTTTGGTTTTATGCGGTTTCCGCTGAATTTTCAGCCTTATAACAGTGATGCTGAATGGGTGATCACCGGGGTTCCTTTTGATGCTGCCACCTCCGGTCGTCCTGGCAGCCGCCTGGGCCCGGGCGCAATTCGCCAGATTTCCACCAATCTGGCGTGGGAAGGCTGCCGCTGGCCGTGGGACTTTGATCTTCGTCAGCGCCTGAAGGTGATCGACTGTGGCGATCTGGTGTATGCCTTTGGCGATTCTCAGGATATGTCGACTAAACTGCAGGCCCATGCCGAAAAGCTGCTGGCTAACGGCAAACGCATGTTGACGTTTGGGGGTGACCACTATATTTCTCTGCCATTATTGCGGGCACATGCCAAACATTTTGGCAAAATGGCGCTGGTACATTTTGATGCCCACACTGATACTTATTCGAACGGCCCGACCTTCGATCACGGTACCATGTTCTACCATGCGCCTAACGAAGGACTGATCGATCCGAATCATTCGGTGCAGATTGGTATCCGGACCGAATATGACAAACAACTGGGATTCAACGTGCTGGATGCAGCCCGTGTCAACGATCTGCCGGTAGACAGCATCCTGGCCGAAATTAAAAACACGGTCGGTGACCTGCCGGTTTATCTGACGTTTGATATTGACTGTCTGGACCCGGCACATGCCCCGGGCACCGGAACCCCGGTAATAGGTGGCCTGACATCCGATAAAGCCGCTAAACTGGTGCGTGGATTACAGGGGCTGAATATCGTGGGTATGGATCTGGTGGAAGTGGCACCGGGTTATGACCACGCGGATATCACGGCTCTGGCCGCGGCGACACTGGCGCTGGATATGTTGCACGTACAGGCAGCGAACAAAGCATAACTGACTTGTGTTCGTCTGCTGAAAAATAAAACGAACACCGAACAGGAAGGAGATTGACATGGGTTTACTGGATGAGCTGGTGGGTTCGCTGACTGGTGGTCAGCAAAATAATCTGGGCCAGTTACAGGCTGTCTGGAACTGGGTCCAGGAGCAGGGTGGAATTGAAGTGCTGATTCAGAAATTTCAGCAGGGTGGACTGGGTGAGATTTTATCTTCGTGGCTGAGTAATGGCTCTAACCAGCCGGTCAGCAGTGGTGATATTCAGTCTGCATTCAGCAATGAAGACTTGCAGTCACTGGCGGATAAACTCGGCACTGATGTTAACGGTGCTTCCGGCACCTTATCTCAGTTGCTGCCACACCTGGTAGATAAAATCTCTCCACAAGGCGAGGTTCACCCTGAAGCCACTGGCAGCAACAGCCAGCTGGATCTGGGATCGCTGGTGAATAGTATTTTCAAAGGCTGATAGCCGCCAGTGCCCTGAAAACCGGTGCTCTGCAAAGACACCGGTTTTTTCATCGTCATGCTTCAGCCATCCTCAGACTGTTTTTTGCTCACGGGCGGCCTCAGAGCTATTTCGCGTAATATTCCCTGTCAATTGGTGACTATCCGGTGTGGGGAGGGTTTACACGGAAAATATTCCGCTATCATCGCTTCGGGCGGCAGATCTGTCGCCGAACCCGCATCAGTCGCACAATTCGCCGTCTGTGGCATATACTTTTGCCCTGTTTTTCATGTACATTGAAGGACTAAAGTATTTCTGCCTTGCCTGATAATTGTTGATTTTCAATGAAATAGCCAATTTCGCTCAGGGAAGGCTTTTTGCCGATCTGGAGTTAAAACATGCCCTCACATAAAGAACTCG
>NZ_DDVT01000019.1:113015-113305 GCF_002345795.1 Tatumella sp. UBA2305 | reverse complement strand
CTACCAACTGAGCTAACGACCCCTTGAGGGATTTCTGTGTTGTGA
The DNA here is from genome assembly GCF_002345795.1 of Tatumella sp. UBA2305. Classification (NCBI taxonomy): domain Bacteria; kingdom Pseudomonadati; phylum Pseudomonadota; class Gammaproteobacteria; order Enterobacterales; family Erwiniaceae; genus Tatumella; species Tatumella sp. UBA2305. The sequence goes on along the minus strand of NZ_DDVT01000019.1, from coordinate 113,260 downwards.
CATTCTTTGTAAATGCTGGGTCGGCAGGATGACTCGCTTAGCTCGTCCTTCGGGACGTTGCTAACAACGTTGCCTCACTGCGTTCGACCCGAACCTGCAGCAGGTTCTCATGCTGCACGTTTTCCTACACTACTCATTTTCGAAACTGGTGGGTCGTGCAGGATGACTCGCTCCGCTCGCCCTGCGGGCCGTTGTAAACAACGTTGTCTCACTGCGTGAGACCCGAACCTGCAGCAGGTTCTCAT
>NZ_DDVT01000019.1:0-113006 GCF_002345795.1 Tatumella sp. UBA2305 | reverse complement strand
TACCAACTGAGCTAACGACCCGTCACAAAAATACTTAAAAGAGTGGAAACATCACCATCTAAAAAGATGGTGGGTCGTGCAGGATTCGAACCTGCGACCAATTGATTAAAAGTCAACTGCTCTACCAACTGAGCTAACGACCCTCTTTTATTATTACCGGATGCTAATTGCTTATCACCCGGCAACGGCGGCATATATTACTGATTTAACTGGGTAGCGCAACCCTTATTTAAAAAAAACTGGTTGGTTGCTTACCTTTCACCCGATAAGACCTGAAATGGAACAATTCCCGGGCATAATGAGGTTCATTATCCCGCTGCCAGTCTTTTTTGTGCTGCTTTAGCCGGTGCTGTTCCCGGATAAAGTTTGATCACTTGCTGGAACACAGCTTTCGCTTTCGCGGTATCTTTTTTATCCTGCATCACTACACCCACCTTGTATAAAGCTTCCGGTGCCTTAGGTGATTTAGGGTAATTTTTAACCACGGTAGCAAAATAATATGCGGAATCATCTAACCGGCCTTTATTGTAATAAAGCTGGCCCAGCCAGTAATTTGCATTCGGCTGGTATGTGGAATCCGGATATTTTTTTACCCATGCCTGAAGAGCGGAGATCGCATCATCAAACTTTTTCTGTTTGAGGATCAAATCAACAGCCGCATTATAGTCGCTGTTTGCATCGCCAGACTGAGTTGCCTGAGCACTCCCTGCGGCAGGCGCTGCCGTCTGATCAGCGCCATTATCACCGCCGGCTGCCTTTACAGCTGCTGCAGAGCTCTGAGCAGAAGCATTATTACTGCTTAACGAATCAATCTGCTGATAGAGTTGTTTCTGCTGTTCTGCAAGCTGGTTTAGCTGATAGGAATTTTGCTGAATTTCGCCGCGAAGAGAATCAATGTCATTTTGGGTGTCACTGAGTTGCTGTTGCAACTGTTGCAGTAACTGAGCCTGAGCATTTGAAATACGTTCAAGGGTGGTGACCCGGTCATTTACCGAGCCAGAGCCAACGCTACTGATTGACGCCTGAGCATGAGCGGCCGGAATGGCCGCTACAGCAATCAGTAACGACAGACTCAGGGTATGAAGTCTGAAGTTACTAATCATATAAATCTCTTAGTAAACCAGTACGGCACGACGGTTTTTAGCCCATGCGGCTTCGTCATGACCCAGTACTGCGGGTTTCTCTTTACCGTAAGAAACGATAGACATTTGGTCTTCAGCTACGCCTTTGCCCTGCAGATACATTTTTACTGCATTTGCACGACGCTCACCCAGCGCGATGTTGTACTCAGGAGTACCACGCTCATCCGCATGACCTTCGATAGTCACTTTGTATGACGGGTTGCTACGCAGGAAGTTAGCATGCTGATCCAGCATCTGAGCGAACTCAGGCAGGATGTCATACTTGTCCAGACCAAAGTAAACAATATTGTTCTGCTGCAGCTGCTGCATTTGCAGACGAGCTTGCGCATCAGAAGACATATTGCCGCCGTTAGCGCCATTACCGTAAGCGCTGTCAGCACCCCCGGTAGTTGCACCGCTATCATTATCATTTTTATGAGAGCTACATGCAGCAACAGCCATTACAGGCAGAGCCAGCATTAACCCTTTCAGCAGTTTATTCAGTTGCATTTCAAAATCCTATTATAGTTTGCCATACATATTTACACATGCATCACAGATACGGAGACCAGGCAGGTGATGATACCTGTCCATCAGTCGCCGGAAGACGCGCTTTGAAACGCCCATCGATTGAAACCAACTGCAATACGGAACCATAACCCTGGGTAGAACTATAGATAACCATTGTGCCGTTAGGTGCAAGACTTGGCGTCTCGTCCAGATACGTGTCCGTTAATGTTTGAACGGCTCCCGTTTCCAGATCCAGTTTGGTGACATGCTGAGCACCGTTAGCAGTGCTAATCATCACCAGAAATTTACCATCCGGGGAGAGATCCGCATCCTGGTTCTGATTACCTTGCCAGGAGATACGTTGTGGTGCTCCACCGTTAATATTAATTTTATAAATCTGCGGACGACCCGCCTGATCCGAAGTATACGCCAGTGTCTGGCTATCCGGGAACCAGGTAGGTTCAGTACTGTTATAACGGGCATTAGTGACCTGATGAATCTGTCCTGAAGCCAGGTCCATGACATACAGGTTCAGGCTGCCAGTTTTAGATAATGCAAATGCCAGTTTAGTCCCGTCCGGAGAAAATGCCGGCGCACCGTTATGCCGTGGAAAATCGGCAATCATACGAACTGAGCTGTTAGAAAGCGTCTGAACGACCAGTGCAGAGCGCCCACTTTCAAAAGTGACATAGGCCAGTTTGCTGCCATCCGGTGACCATGCAGGAGACATTAAAGGCTCAGAAGAACGATGTACCACGAACTGGTTGTAGCCGTCATAATCCGCTACCCTCAGCTCCCATGGGTACTGACCGCCGTTGGTTTGCACTATATAAGCAATTCGGGTACGGAATGCCCCTTTAATACCTGTCAGTTTCTGGAAAACTTCATCACTCGCAGTATGGGCCGCATAACGTAACCATTGTTTGGTCACTTTATAGGAGTTCTGAGCTAACACAGTGCCCGGTGCCCCTGCAGTATCCACCAGCTGGTAAGAAACCTGATAGCTACCATCAGGGTTCCCCTGAACCTGGCCTACGACAACTGCATCAATACCCAGAGCAGACCATGCTGCAGGCTGCACAGCCTGAGCAGTCGTAGGTTGTTGTGGCAGACGAGAGCGATCCAGCGGATTAAATTTACCACTGTTTCTCAGGTCAGCAGCAATAATACCGCCGATGTCTTCAGGTGCCGCACCACTTCCTACCCACTGAAACGGAACCACACCAATTGGGCGTGCGGTGTTAACCCCCTGAGTGATTTCAATACGGACTTCGGCCTGCGAAACCACCGTCCACAGCAGCAGGAACACACTCAAGGTTATACGAAATGCATGCTTCATTTTCTCTCCCTTATCTGAACATTGTGTTCATGATAATTCGTATAAATTCCGATAATTATCTGACAAAAGTACGACTACCTCTGACAGCATAGTCGATACTTTCCCCGGCTTCACTATTGGGGTTTAAACACCAGTGTTGAATCTTTCACCTGCTCCCAGACTTCCTGGCTTGGTTTAGGGAACTGCGCCGTTTTCGCCGCAGTAATTGCGGCCTGGCATAATGCACTATCTCCACCTGCCGCAACTGCTGAAATCAAGGTTCCATTTGGCATCAGTTTTATATGTACATCACAGGTTTTGCCTGCGTAGCTATCAGGGTCGTAGAACCTGCTCTGAATAGCTGCCTGCACCTGGCTCATATAGCTGGAGATAGCTGCTCCTGAAGCCCCTGATTTTTTCTGGGTTCCCTGGCCGGCAGCTGAAGCCCCACCATGTTTACTGCTCTTAGGCGCATTCTTACCCGAAGCCAGCCCTCCCAGTAAGTCATCGACTTCACTGGATTGCTTAGCTGCTGCTGCGGCTTTAGCTTCAGCGGCAGCTTTAGCTTTAGCCTCTGCCGCTGCTTTGGCTTCTGCGGCGGCCTTCTCTTTTGCTTCTGCAGCAGCTTTAGCTTTGGCCTCAGCTGCGGCTTTCTGTTTAGCTTCAGCAGCGGCTTCAGCTTTGGCTTGCTGTTCGGCTTTTTCTTTTGCCTCTGCAGCAGCTTGTGCTTTAGCTTGCTGTTCTGCTTTCGCTTTAGCCTCGGCGGCAGCTTTTGCTTTTGCTGCAGCAGCATCTGCTTTGGCCTGCTCCTGAGCTTTTGCTTTGGCTTCAGCTGCAGCAGCTTTGGCTTGTTCCGCCGCTTTAGCTTTTGCTGCCGCGGCGGCGGCTTTTGCCTGTTGTTCCGCTTCAGCTTTTGCCTGGGCTGCTGCAGCTTTAGCCTGTTGGTCAGCCTGAGCTTTCGCTTCGGCTGCTGCAGCTTTAGCCTGCTGGTCAGCCTGAGCTTTCGCTTCGGCCGCTGCAGCTTTAGCCCGCTGGTCAGCCTGAGCTTTCGCTTCGGCCGCTGCAGCTTTAGCTTCCGCGGCTTTCTGCTGTTGTTCAGCCTCAGCTTTGGCTGCTGCAGCCTGTTCAGCCGCCTCTTTTGCTTCTTTTTCAGCCTGCTGCTTAGCTTCTTTCGCTTGTTCAGCGGCCTGTTTATCAGCTTGTTCCTGCGCCTGTTTTGCCGCAGCTTGTTGCTGTTGTTTTACGTCCGGTTGTTGAGATTGCTGAGCATTCTCACGATTGTACTGGTCAACGATGGCCCCTGGATCGACCATGACCGCATCGATGTCGCTTCCTCCCCCGCCACCGCTGGGTTGGATATTTTCGTCAAACGAACTAAAAATCAGTATCGCTATCACCAGAACATGCAGGGCAACGGATATGATTATTGCGCGTTTTAACTTATCGTTTTGTTCGGTTGCCTTCGACACTCTCGGTTCCCAAAAACGTATGATAATTAAATCGGTTGTGTCATCAGGCCTACTGACTTAACTCCTGCCTGATGCAGTAAATTCAAAGCCTTAATAATTTCATTGTAAGGCACTTCTTTAGCTCCACCGATCAAAAAGACACTTTTCGGGTTAGTTTCAAGAAGACGCTGTGCCTCACTGATAATCTGCTCTGGCGGGAGTTGTTCCAGACGTTGATGATCTTCAACGATGGTATATTGCCCGACACCAGAGACCTCCAGGATCACAGGCGGATTATCGTCCGTAGATACTGTCTTAGAGTCAGTAGCATCAGGCAGATCAACATTGACGCTCTGGGTAATGATCGGCGCTGTTGCCATAAATATCAGCAACAACACCAGCAATACATCCAGCAGCGGTACAATATTTATCTCTGACTTCAGGTCACGACGAGCGCGACCACGCGTTCTGGCCATGAGTCAACCTCTGCTTACTTAGTGCTTTCGCTGGTAAATGCCTGGCGATGCAGGATTGCGGTAAACTCTTCGGTAAAGTTGTCATAGCCCTGCTCCAGCTTATTCACTCTCTGGTTCAGACGGTTATAGGCCATTACCGCAGGGATCGCTGCAAACAAACCAATAGCCGTAGCGATCAGAGCTTCCGCAATACCCGGTGCGACCATTTGCAAGGTTGCTTGCTTAACAGCCCCTAACGCAATGAAGGCGTGCATAATTCCCCACACTGTGCCAAACAGACCAATATACGGGCTGATGGAGCCGACAGTCCCGAGGAACGGAATATGATTTTCCAGGCTCTCCAGTTCGCGATTCATAGAGATTCGCATCGCGCGGCTGGCACCTTCAACCACAGCCTCAGGAGCATGGCCGTTGGCACGATGCAGACGGGCAAATTCCTTAAAGCCGGCATAAAATATTTGTTCTGAACCATTCAGTTCTTCCCGGCGTCCCTGGCTTTCCTGGTATAAACGGGAGAGATCGACACCCGACCAGAATTTGTCTTCAAACGCTTCGGCTTCACGACCTGCGGCATTAAGGATGCGAGTTCGTTGAATAATGATGGCCCACGAAACAATCGAAAAACCAATCAAAATCAACATAATGAATTTGACCAGAAGGCTTGCCTTCAGGAACAAATCAAGGATGTTCATGTCAGTCACTGCTTGAACTCCGCGACAATGGACTTAGGAAGCGCAATAGGCTTCATACGGTGTGTGTTGATACAGGCAATAAGAACTTCTGCTTCATTAATCAGCTTGCCCTCTGAATTTAGCATTCGCTGCCGGAAGGTCATAGTCGCACGTCCCAACTCGCTGACTTCACTCTCAATTTGCAGTAAGTCATCAAGCCGGGCCGCAGCAATATAATCCACCGTCAAACGCCGTACCACAAATGCCACCTGTTGTTCTAACAGCGTTTGCTGTGTAAAACCGCACTGGCGCAACATTTCGGTCCGGGCTCGTTCATAGAAAGCAATATAACTGGCGTGGTAAACCACCCCGCCCGAATCGGTGTCTTCGTAATAGACTCTGACCGGCCAATGAAACAGTAAGTTACTCACCCTACATCCTGGTATTAAGTTAAACCAGCATACTATACGCAAGTGAAATGGGGTTTGGAATGGGACAATCCTGACCTGTGAAAATAATTATTTCTGCTGACACACTACCGCGATGAGGACGGTACAAATCTGACAAAACCTTAAGTTTTTTTACCTTGTAGTGCAATTATCAGAGTGAAACTGCGGAGAGTCATGCCGGAACAAACAAAAACCCCGCTCTGAGCGATGCGGGGTGAAATATCTTATTACTCTTATGACCGGACGGGAAACGTCTGATGCCTGTCAAAACACAAAGTAACGTAACAGTGCAGCCAGCAGGATCATCCAGGCAATCAGCGGATTAAAGACCACTTTCCAGAGCGTTGAGCGAATCACGAACCCGGAACCATGAATCACCCCGCTGCATACCGCCCAAATCAACGCTAATCCCCACAGGGTGTTGTGTATTCCGGGAGACAATGCAATACGTGCCGGGTTCCACAGAATACAGCCAGCGATTAGCAACGCCGCACAGAGTGAAAGGCCCCGTAGCAGGGCCTTATCTGTCAGGTTATATAACCTGCCTGCCATTTGCTGCATCAGGATTGCTCGTCCTCATGCCCTTTGCTGACATTTTCGAGTGCCAGCGCAGTCATGATGCCGAAAGAACAAGCCAGCAGCGTGCCAAGTATCCAGGCAAAATACCACATCATTGACCTCTCTTTTAATACAGTGAATGACTATTACGTTCGATGTCATCTTTAGTGATACGACCATACATTTTGTAGTAGCACCATGCGGTGTAAGCCAGTATCAGCGGTACAAAGATAATGGCCGCAAATGTCATGGTGGTCAGCGTACGCAGACTTGACGTTGCATCCCACATGGTCAGACTCATTCCCGGATTAGTGTCCGAAGGCATAATGAACGGGAACATAGCCACACCGGCGGTCATGATAACGCAGGCAATTGTCAGTGATGAGAAAATGAATGCCCATGCACCTTTATTCATCCGTGAGCACAATACCGTCAGTAATGGTAAAACGACTCCCAGCACCGGGAAGACCCACAGCACAGGCGACGCTTTGAAATTAGCCATCCATGCTCCGGTTTCTCTGACAACATCTTTTCCAACAGGGTTGGATGCCGCATGATGGTCAATCACACTTTTCACGACATAGCCTTCAATTCCATAGGCTACCCAGATCCCGGCGAGTACGAAACAGACCAGCATAATCAGTGTGGTAATCTGAGTCATACTGCGGCTGCGCAGGTACAACTCACCGGTGGTACGCATCTGCAAATAGGCAGCACCCTGGGTCAGGATCATCATCAGACTGACAATGCCTGCCAGCAGTGCAAACGGATTGAGCAACATAAAGAAATTGCCGGTATAAAACAGCCGCAGGTATTCATCCATATGGAAGGGTACGCCCTGCAACAGGTTACCGAATGCCACACCAATCACCAGTGGAGGCACAAAGCTTCCAATGAAGATCCCCCAGTCCCACATCCCTCTCCAACGGCTGTCAGCCAGTTTTGAGCGGTAGTCAAAACCAATCGGCCGGAAGAACAGTGATGCCAGAACCAGAATCATTGCGATGTAAAATCCGGAAAAGGCAGCGGCATAAACTGTCGGCCATGCGGCAAACAGCGCTCCGCCTGCTGTAATCAGCCATACCTGGTTACCATCCCAGTGTGGGGCAATACTGTTGATCATTATCCGACGATCAATATCTGTTCGTCCGATAATGCGGCTGAGCATTCCCACCCCCATATCAAAACCATCGGTGACGGCAAACCCGATCAATAACACCCCGACCAACAGCCACCAGACAAAGCGCAAAACTTCATAATCAAACATGTGAGCTCTCCTGAGTTATCGTGCCGGCTGCGTAGTTGCTGACAACTTCTCGTGATGATAACGGCCAGTTTTCAGACTACTCGGACCCAGTCGTGCAAATTTGAACATCAGGTACATTTCCGCCACCAGGAACAGGGTATACAAGCCGCAAATCAATCCCATTGAAAACAACAGGTCTCCTGCCGTTAACGACGAATTTGCTACCGCGGTAGGTAATACCTCGCCGATAGCCCATGGTTGGCGTCCATATTCAGCCACAAACCAGCCAGACTCGACGGCAATCCAGGGTAACGGAATGCCGTATAATGCTGCTTTAAGCAACCAGCGGCTTTTACCAATACGGTTACGTAGGACACTCCAGAAAGAGATCGCAATGACTGCCAGTAATAACACACCACACAACACCATAATACGGAAGGCAAAATAGAGTGGAGCAACCTGTGGAATTGAGTCTTTGGTCGCTTTGGCAATATCAGCTTCGGTGGCATCCGTGACATTTGGGGTATAGCGTTTCAGCAATAATCCATAACCCAGATCTTTTTTAGTCTGATTAAACTCAGCACGCACCGTTGGATCCTGGCTGCCGTTTCTCAGTTCATTCAGTAAGGCATAGGCCTTCATGCCGTTACGGATTCTGACTTCATGCTGCGCCAGCAGATCTTTTAACCCTGTCACTGGAGTATCCACCGAACGTGTAGCAATCAACCCAAGCAGGTAAGGTATCCGGATGGAGTAGTTATTCTTCTCTGTCTGCTGGTCAGGAATACCAAACAGAGTAAAGGAAGCCGGAGCAGGTTGAGTCTCCCATTCAGCTTCGATGGCCGCCAGCTTGGTTTTCTGCACATCACCAATTTCATAACCTGATTCATCACCCAGGATAATCACTGATAATACCGCCGCCATTCCGAAGCTTGCCGCAATCGCAAATGAACGTTTCGCGAAAGCAATATCCCGCCCTTTCAGCAGGTAGTAAGCACTGATCCCAAGAATAAACATCGCTCCGGTGGTATAGCCCGCAGCGACGGTATGCACAAATTTGACCTGTGCCACCGGATTCAACACTAGCTCAGAGAAACTCACCATCTCCATACGCATGGTTTCAAAGTTAAATTCTGAGGCAACCGGATTCTGCATCCATCCGTTAGCGACCAGAATCCACAGGGCGGACATATTCGAACCCAATGCCACCAGCCAGGTCACAGACAAATGTTGTACTTTTCCCAGCCGGTCCCAACCGAAAAAGAATAAACCCACAAACGTAGATTCGAGGAAGAACGCCATCAAACCTTCGATGGCCAGCGGCGCACCAAAGATATCTCCGACATAATGGGAATAATATGACCAGTTTGTCCCGAACTGAAATTCCATCGTCAATCCGGTAGCAACACCGAGGGCGAAGTTTATCCCAAACAGTTTGCCCCAGAATTTCGTCATATCTTTATAAATTTGTTTGCCGCTCAATACATATACTGTTTCCATGATAGCCAGTAAAAACGCCATACCTAACGTTAGTGGCACAAACAGAAAGTGGTACATTGCAGTCAAGGCAAACTGTAGGCGAGACAGTTCGACGATATCAAACATCCTGACTCCTTGCTCATTTTAATAAATAATTCTCATCAGATAACAAATGGTTGCTTCCGGTCGTCAGAGAATAAGCCGTTACTTTTAGCGGTTAATGGTTCGTCCGGTACTCCGGCAGTTAATTAACCGGTTATTCAGCGTCAACCTTGGATATCGGCAGGCTGGCAGGTGATACCTGGCATCCTTCTGGTCTCCTCAGCAGTTCTTCAGGCGTAAATAATTGATTTTTATCAAACAGTAATTAATGGAATAAACTAAAAGAAAAAACCAAATTGACCTAAGACAATTTAATCCGAAATGCTTATTTATAGCCAGCGGATAAAATAGATATAAATCACGGTTTATTGATCTAAATCGTTATTTGTCGATAAAAAGTTTGTTAGATCAAAACTTACTCTGCATAACAATCAAAAATCCAGAGAGCAGTATAAGAGAACCATTCAGTTCCGTTGAAAAACAAAGGAGGTAGCTTAAATTTCGCAATTCATTAACCACAGAACAAATCTTAGTGCATTACGATTAATTTTGATATATTTCCTTTACAGTTTAATTTCATTTAAACAACAAATAAACATCGCGATTTACTGAGTGAATTTTTCCTTTATGATTACAATTAGTTAATTTTCATCACTCAGTAAAATACGTCTGCCCTGCCAGTCAAAAAAAACCACCGGTCACTCAGACCGGTGGTTTTTCAATACCACGACTCATTAGCGGGCAGGTAATACCGATTTCACCGCATCACCAATGTCTGCCAGGCTATGAACGGTTTTCACGCCAGCCGCTTCCAGCGCAGCAAACTTCTCATCTGCAGTCCCTTTACCCCCGGCGATAATGGCACCCGCATGGCCCATACGCTTACCTTTAGGCGCAGTCACACCAGCGATATAGCTGACAACCGGCTTGGTCACATGCTCTTTGATAAAGGCTGCAGCTTCTTCTTCAGCACTTCCGCCAATTTCACCAATCATGACGATGGCTTCGGTCTGAGGATCCTGTTCAAACATTTTCAGGATGTCGATAAAGTTTGATCCCGGAATCGGGTCACCACCGATCCCAACACAGGTAGACTGACCATAGCCAATGTCGGTTGTTTGCTTAACCGCTTCATAGGTCAGTGTTCCGGAGCGGGACACAATACCCACACGGCCTGGCAAATGGATATGACCCGGCATAATACCGATTTTACACTCACCAGGAGTAATAACCCCCGGGCAGTTTGGACCGATCATTCTCACGCCCGCTTCATCCAGCTTCACTTTAACGGTCAGCATATCCAGGGTTGGAATACCTTCAGTGATGGTGATGATCAGTTTAATACCGGCATCAATAGCTTCAAGGATACTGTCTTTACAGAAAGGTGCCGGAACATAAATAACCGACGCGGTAGCTCCGGTCTGCTCTACGGCTTCACGCACGGTATTGAATACCGGCAGTCCCAGGTGTGTGGTTCCGCCTTTACCCGGCGTAACCCCCCCTACCATCTGAGTACCATAAGCAATTGCCTGTTCAGAGTGGAATGTCCCCTGTCCGCCAGTGAATCCCTGACAAATAACTTTAGTATTTTTATCGATCAGAATTGACATTATTTGCCCTCCGCGGCTGCAACCACGCGTTGAGCCGCGTCTGTCAGACTGGTTGCTGCAATAATATTTAAACCACTTTCTGCCAGCTTTTTCGCGCCAAGCTCTGCGTTGTTTCCTTCCAGACGTACCACCACCGGCACGCTAACGCCCACTTCGGCAACAGCACCGATAATACCGTCAGCAATCAGATCGCAACGCACAATGCCACCGAAGATGTTAACAAACACGGCTTTCACGGCACTGTCGGACAGGATAATTTTAAAGGCTTCGGTCACACGCTCTTTCGTTGCTCCACCACCAACATCCAGGAAGTTAGCTGGCTGACCGCCATGGTGTTTAACGATATCCATAGTACCCATTGCCAGTCCGGCACCATTGACCATACAGCCAATGTTGCCTTCCAGAGCCACATAGTTCAGTTCCCACTGCGCAGCCTGAGCTTCACGGGCATCTTCCTGACTTGGATCGTGCATTTCACGCAGTTCTGGCTGACGGAACATCGCGTTACTGTCGATGCTTAATTTGCCGTCCAGACAGATCAGATCACCGGTTTTGGTGATCACCAGCGGGTTGATTTCAACCAGTGCCAGATCACGCTCCAGGAACAGAGTAGCCAGCCCCATATAGATCTTAGCGAACTGGCTGACTTGTTTACCCTGCAAACCCAGTTTAAAGGCCAGTTCACGACCCTGATAAGGCATCGGGCCAGTCAGTGGATCAAGCGCCATTTTATGGATCAGATGCGGAGTCTCTTCAGCCACCTTTTCGATTTCAACACCGCCTTCGGTAGAAGCCATAAACACAATGCGACGACTACTGCGATCGACTACCGCTCCCAGGTACAGCTCTTTATCAATATCCGTCGCAGCTTCCACCAGAATCTGGTTAACCGGTTGACCCGCGGCATCGGTCTGGTAAGTCACCAGATTTTTACCTAACCAGCTCTCCGCAAATGCGCGAATATCTTCTTTGCTGTTGACGACTTTAACGCCACCCGCTTTACCACGTCCGCCGGCATGGACCTGACATTTTACCACCCACGGGCCGGCACCGATTTTCGACGCAGCTTCTTCGGCTTCACGTGGCGTTGTGCAGGCATACCCAACAGGAGCAGGTAAACCGTACCGGGCAAACAGTTGTTTTGCCTGATATTCATGTAGATTCATGATGTTCTGTCCATTCAGTTCTGAAAAGAAAAAAAACAGGCGCGTCTCAGACGCGCCAGGCTAAAAATCAGACATCCAGCAACAGGCGCGCCGGATCTTCCAGCAGCTCTTTAATCGCTACCAGATAACCCACAGACTCGCGTCCGTCGATTAAACGGTGATCGTAAGAAAGAGCCAGATACATCATCGGCAGGATAACGACCTGGCCGTTGACCGCCATAGGACGATCTTTAATGGCGTGCATCCCAAGGATGGCACTCTGTGGCGGGTTAATAATTGGCGTAGACATTAACGAACCGAATACCCCACCGTTGGTAATCGTAAAGTTACCCCCGGTCAGCTCTTCAACAGTCAGTTTGCCGTCACGACCTTTAATCGCCAGCTCTTTAATTTTCTTCTCAATTTCCGCCATGCTCAGTGCGTCTACGTCACGTAATACCGGGGTTACCAGACCACGAGGGGTGGAGACTGCAATACTGACATCGAAATAGTTGTGGTAAACGACATCATCGCCATCGATGGAAGCATTGACTTCCGGATAACGTTTCAGAGCCTCGACCACCGCTTTGATGTAGAAAGACATAAAGCCAAGACGCACACCGTGACGCTTCTCAAAAGCTTCACCATACTGTTTTCTGAGATTCATAATCGGCTGCATGTTAATTTCATTGAAGGTCGTTAACATGGCGGTGCTGTTTTTGGCTTCCAGCAGGCGTTCTGCCACACGTTTACGCAAACGTGTCATTGGAACGCGTTTTTCACTGCGATTTGCCAGAGCGGGTTGTGCAGCAGGGGCGTCGCTGGCTGCTGCCGGTTTTTCCTGCTTCCGCTGACCTGCGAGGTGTTTCTCAATATCTTCACGGGTCAGACGACCACCGACACCGCTACCTTTAATTTGTGAAGCATCCAGAGAATGCTCTGCAATCAGACGGCGGATAGCCGGGCTCAGGCTGTCGTTGGACTCATCTTCCAGTGAAGCAGTCTGACGCTGAGCCGGAGTCGATTCTGCGGCCTCGGTTTTCACCGCAGATTCTTTACCATTACTGTTACCTTCTTTCAGCCTACCCAATAGCTGACGTGAAGTAACTGTCGCGCCTTCGTCTTCCAGTACCGCTTCCAAAACACCGTCTGCCACAGCCGGTACTTCCAGAATAACTTTGTCGGTTTCAATTTCTACCAGCACTTCATCGCGCTGGACGCTATCGCCCGGTTTTTTATGCCAGGTAGCCACGGTGGCATCGGCAACAGATTCCGGTAAATCGGGAACGAGAATATCTAAGCTACTCATTATCTTTCCTTATAATCAATCGACGTTCAGCGCATCATTTACCAGCTCTTGCTGCTGCTGCTGGTGAACAGACATATACCCCACAGCAGGCGAGGCTGATGCAGGACGACCTGCATAGCGCAATGACGCTCCCTGCGGAACAACTTCACGGAAATTATGCTGACTGGAATACCACGCCCCCTGATTCAGCGGCTCTTCCTGACACCACACAAAATCGGTGACATGTGAATAAGATTGCAGGATTTCCTGCACAACCTGATGCGGGAACGGATACAGTTGCTCGATACGAATAATGGCGACATCCTGCTGACCATTCTTACGACGCTGCTCAAGTAAATCGTAATAAACCTTACCGGCGCACATCACCACCCGACGGACATTTTCCGGATCCAACTCATCAATTTCGCCAATCGCCGGCATGAAACAACCCTCTGCCAGTTCATCCAGCCCGGACACCGCCAGCGGATGACGCAGCAAAGATTTTGGTGACATCACTATCAGTGGACGTCGCATACCGCGCAACGCCTGACGACGTAGCATGTGATAAACCTGAGCCGGTGTAGATGGCACACAAACCTGCATATTCTGTTCAGCACAGAGCTGCAGATAGCGCTCAAGGCGGGCTGATGAGTGTTCCGGCCCCTGCCCCTCATAGCCATGCGGCAGTAACATCACCAGACCACACATCCGACCCCACTTCTGCTCACCGGAACTGATGAACTGATCAATCACCACCTGAGCGCCGTTAGCAAAGTCACCAAACTGAGCTTCCCAGATAGTCAGAGTGCGGGGTTCCGCAGTAGCGTAACCATACTCAAAGGCCAGTACCGCTTCTTCAGACAATACGGAGTCCCAGACTTTAAATTTGCCCTGGCCATTGTGGACATGTTGCAGCGGAGTATAGGTAGAACCGTTAATCTGGTTATGGATCACCGCGTGACGGTGGAAAAAGGTCCCGCGCCCGGTGTCTTCACCTGACAAACGAATCGGCACCCCTTCATCGACCAGTGTGGCATAGGCCAGGTTTTCAGCCCCTCCCCAGTCGAAGGGTTTACTGCCTTCGGCCATTTCCTGACGATCACGGTAGATTTTCAGTACCCTTGACTGAGCTTCAATACCTTCAGGGATCTGACTGATCCGCCGAGCCAGCTCCTGTAACCGTTTTTTATCCACGGTTGCCGGATAGGTTTCATCCCACTCATGGTTAAGATACGGTGACCAGGTATAAGTATTGAGACTCATTGGCCGCCACTCTTCGACTACACACTCTCCGGCGTCGAGGGCATCACGGTACAGGTTGACCATTTCCGTCGCATCTTCACCGTTGATCACCCCTTCTTCCTGCAGGCGATCGGCATAAATTTTACGAGGGGTCGGATGTTTTTTGATTTTCTTATACATGATCGGCTGAGTCGCACTTGGCTCATCAGCTTCGTTATGTCCATGACGGCGGTAGCACACCAGATCAATAAACACGTCACGTTTAAAGGTATTACGATAATCCAGAGCCAGACGGGTGACGAAAGCCACCGCTTCCGGATCGTCCGCATTCACGTGAAAAATCGGCGCCAGCACCATTTTCCCGATATCAGTGCAATAAGGAGTTGAGCGGGCATCATGCGGGTTAGAGGTGGTGAATCCCACCTGATTATTAATCACAATCCGCACAGTTCCGCCCACTTCATAGCCGCGGGCCTGAGACATATTCAGGGTTTCCTGAACGACGCCCTGGCCAGTGACTGCAGCATCACCGTGAATAGTGACAGGCAGAACCTGATCAATAGAGGGTTGAGCCAGACGGTCCAGACGCGCCCTTACAGAACCCATGACTACCGGACTGACAATTTCCAGATGCGACGGGTTGAAAGCCAGAGCCAGATGCACCAGTCCGCCTTCTGTTTCGACGTCTGACGAGAAGCCCATATGGTATTTGACATCACCGGTGCCCAGATGCTCTTTGTGCTTTCCGGCAAACTCGTCAAACAAATCCTGAGTTTTCTTACCCAGAACGTTAATCAGTACGTTCAGACGACCACGGTGAGCCATCCCCAGAACCATTTCTTTGGTACCGTGTTTTCCTGCGTGACGAATCATTTCACGCAACAAAGGAATTAACGCATCACCACCTTCCAGTGAGAAACGTTTAGCACCCGGAAATTTTGCCCCAAGATATTTTTCCATACCTTCGGCCGCCGTCAGCTCTTTCAGAAAGCCTTTTTTCTCGGCCTGAGTAAAGCTGGCATGCCCCACCACCGATTCAATCCTTTGCTGGATCCAACGTTTTTCTTCGGTGTTGTTAATATGCATATACTCAGCACCGATCGAACCACAATAGGTTTGTTTCAGTGCTTCATATAAATCGGCAAGTTTCATGGTGTCTTTGCCAATGGCAAAGGAACCCACGTTAAAGGTTTCGCCGAAATCTTCTGCGGTCAGCTCGTGAAATGCCGGGTCCAGATCGGGGACCGGTTCCTGTTTCCACAGTCCCAGTGGGTCAAGATTAGCCTGCTGATGTCCACGAAACCGGAAAGCATTGATTAACTGTAATACTTTTACCTGCCGTGAATTAGCTGCCGGGTCGGTGACAGAGGAAGTATAGCGGGTGGAATCTTTCGCCAGCCTGCGGAAATAATCACGGGTCGTCGAATGAAACTGTTCCGGACGAAGGTCATTTGCAGGGAATTGATCAAACAGTTCCCGCCAGACAGGTTCCACAGAATCGGGGCTGGTGAGGTAATCCTCATACAACTGTTCTATGTATGACTGGTTCGCGCCCGCCAGCCAGGAAGAATCCAGCCAGGGTTTCATTGCACTGTTCTGCATGGTGATCCCTTATGCATTATCATGCTTTTCGTAGTTGTTGTTGCCGTTTTCACGGATGTTCCGGGACAATGCGCCGGCCGATGAATGCCATTCCGCAGTAAATTCTGCATGTGAGTCCATCCATTCATCTCAGACACCCAGTCAGGAGCTAACCTTTCTCCTGAACGACCGCCTGAGATAGGCGTCACCTTATTTTATACCATTAAACAAGGTGTTATGGACATGCGAGATTACTTTCAACAGTCACACTGCCTCTCAGGTTCAACGAAGCGAACACAGAAATTCTTCCTTTGTCCGCAAGGGAACCTTTGTAAACCCTTTACCAGCCTGCCAGGGAGATAAAAGATTTAAAGAGGTTTCCATAAAGTACCGGGAAGCACAGGCTTCCCGGTAGCAACTTCAGGCACCACGTTGCAACAGCATAGACTTAATATGGCCAATTGCGCGGGTAGGGTTCAGTCCTTTCGGACAAACGTTCACACAATTCATAATGCTATGACAGCGGAAAACACTGAATGCATCATCCAGTTCATCCAGACGCGCATCGGTTTCAGTATCGCGGCTGTCGATCAGGAAGCGATAAGCCGCCAGCAAACCTGCAGGTCCGACAAATTTGTCCGGGTTCCACCAGAATGACGGACAGGACGTTGAGCAACAGGCGCACAGGATACATTCATACAATCCGTCCAGGTGAGCACGCTCATCAGGAGATTGCAGATTTTCACGGGCCGGTGGATTACGGTCGTTATTTTGCAGGAACGGTTTAATTTTCTCGTACTGAGCGTAAAACTGCCCCATATCCACCACCAGGTCACGAATGACCGGTAGCCCCGGTAAAGGACGGATAACAATTTTCCCTTTCCCACGCAACGTTGAAACCGGCGTAATACATGCCAGACCATTTTTACCGTTCATATTCAGGCCATCGGAACCACAGACCCCTTCACGGCAGGAGCGACGAAAAGCCAGCGTCGGGTCCTGTTCTTTCAGGCGGATCAGCGCGTCCAGCAACATCATATCCCTGCCTTCTTCTGCCTCCAGCGTGTAATCCTGCATCCTTGGGGCATCATCAACTTCAGGGTTATACCGGTACAGCGAAAATTCTAGTTTCATTCGTTTCTCTCCACCGATTAATAAGTACGGATTTTCGGCGGAAACGCCGGACGTAACTTAGGCTGCATGTTGACTTCGCGTCTGGTCATGCTCTCGGTTTGTGGCAAATACAGGCTATGGCACAACCAGTTTTCATCATCCCTGTCCGGGAAGTCGAAGCGACTGTGGGCACCACGGCTTTCAGTACGATAGTTCGCTGCCACTGCGGTGGCGTACGCAGTTTCCATCAGATTATCCAGCTCCAGACACTCAACACGTTGGGTGTTGAAATCCGGGGAACGATCATCAAGACGCGCTGATTTGAGACGTTCGCGAATCTGTTTCAGCTCTTCCAGGCCTTTTGCCATCGCATCACCTTCACGGAATACCGAGAAGTTATGCTGCATACAGGTTTGCAGGGCTTTGCGGATTTCCGCAGGATCTTCACCGGAGGTGTTATTATCCCAACGCTGATAGCGCGCCAGAGCCGCATTGATCTCTTCTTCGCTGGCATCAGCCAGAGGGCCCTGTTCTTCAATACATTCAAGTAAATGCAGTCCGGCTGCACGACCAAACACCACCAGGTCCAGCAGGGAGTTACCGCCCAGACGGTTTGCACCATGTACAGAAACACAGGCAATTTCACCCACCGCAAATAGCCCCGGAATCACCACATCATTGCCATTCTCGTCGATATTCAGTGCCTGGCCTGTCACCCGGGTCGGAATACCGCCCATCATATAGTGACAGGTTGGGATCACCGGAATCGGTTCCTTGACCGGATCGACATGAGCAAAGGTACGGGACAACTCCAGAATCCCGGGTAAACGAGACTCCAGAACTTCCTTGCCTAAATGGTCAAGTTTCAGTTTCAGGTGAGGTCCCCACGGACCATCACAACCACGGCCTTCACGAATCTCAATCATCATGGAACGGGCAACCACATCACGGCCAGCCAGGTCTTTGGCATTCGGTGCATAACGCTCCATAAAACGCTCACCGTGCTTATTCAGCAAATACCCACCTTCCCCGCGGCAACCTTCTGTCACCAAAACACCGGCACCTGCAATACCTGTCGGATGGAACTGCCACATCTCCATATCCTGAACCGGGACTCCGGCACGCAGCGCCATTCCGACCCCGTCTCCGGTGTTAATATGCGCATTAGTGGTTGACTGATAAATACGTCCGGCACCGCCAGTCGCCAGGATGGTCGCTTTCGCCTTGAAATAGACCACTTCTCCGGTTTCGATACAGAGTGCTGTACAACCGACGATGGCACCTTCGTGGTTTTTTACCAGGTCCAGTGCATACCATTCGGAGAAAATGGTGGTTTTATTCTTCAGGTTCTGCTGATACAGAGTGTGTAATAAGGCGTGACCGGTACGGTCAGCGGCCGCTGCAGTCCGGGCTGCCTGCTCACCGCCAAAATTTTTTGATTGTCCGCCGAACGGGCGTTGATAGACACGGCCATCATCCAGACGGGAAAACGGCAGCCCCATATGCTCCAGTTCCAGAATAGCTTCCGGTCCGGTTTTACACATATATTCGATAGCATCCTGGTCACCGATGTAATCAGACCCTTTTACAGTGTCGTACATGTGCCATTCCCAGTTATCTTCATGGGTGTTCCCCAGCGCGACGGTGATACCGCCCTGCGCAGATACTGTATGCGAACGGGTAGGAAAAACTTTTGATAACAGGGCACAGCTTTGCCCTGACTGAGAAATCTGTAGTGCTGCACGCATACCTGCGCCGCCGGCACCAATCACTACGGCATCAAACTCTCTGACTGGCAAACTCATTTACACACCCCACACGATAATCGTTCCGTAAATCGCATACGTTAATAACGCCAGGACGACCAGGCCCTGCACTACCAGCCGTAATGCTACATTTTTGACATAATCGGTCAGCACCTGCCACATACCGATCCAGCCATGAATCAGAATCGAAAATAACGTCAGAAGAGTGAATACACGGGTAAAGGTTGCAGAGAAGAAACTGTGCCAGACATCAAAGGTGATGTGGCTGGTAAAGATAAAGAAACCCAGTATATAGACCACATAGAGGGCAATGACGATAGCAGCACCCCGCAGCAGTAACCAGTCGTGAATACCGTTACGGCCCAGTGCAGACGCGTTAGTTACCATAAAAGAACTCCCGCCAGAACAGAAAGAACAACAGTGATTCCAAAAGTCACCTGAGCAGAACGAGTACCCGCAGCCAGGGTTTCTTCCAGAAAACCAAAATCCATCAACAGATGGCGAATACCGCCGGCAATGTGATACGCCAGTGCCGTCAGAATGCCCCAGACAATGAACCTGACCACAAAACCACTCATAATGGCTGCAGCCTGTTGAAAACCTTCAGGGGAGGAGAGAGATAATCCAAGTAACCAGAGCAGGATACCGACAGCGACAAAAGTAATCACGCCGGATACGCGGTGGAGGATGGACGCTATTGCAGTCAAGGGAAGCTTGATCGTTGAGAGATCAAGATTGACAGGTCTTTGTTTTTTCAAGGTTTTGCCCACACAGCTCTTTATTATTTTAGCTTCCTCCGGTCCTGCAGGAACGTAAAAATCAGCCTGTAGCCTGACTTTTCCGACCCCCTGACAGTAACATCCAGTGTTAAATGACGCGTAAAAACGCTGGGTGACTCCTGATTGCAGGTAATTCCGGAGACCTTCATAAAGTATAGGTTGATCACATTCTGATTACAATTACCCTACAAACTGTTTGGGTAAATTTCGGCAGAAGGGTGATCACCATCACGATACTAACAACCTGGCCGATACCTCCCAGCCAATTTACATTAAACAAACATTTTTTTCACATATTTGTTCGGGAAATCGTTATCATAGTCCTACGTTGATCAGGATAGACTTTCCGATAACCGTACGTTATATAACTGTTCGGAAGCACATCGCTTAGGCAATTATTATAGAGACATCTCAATGCCAAAATTCAGCGGGCAATCACAATCATAGACCTTCCTGCGGTCACAGGTTTTTTAAAAAATGTAATCGACCTGAGCAGTAATGTAATGTGAGGTATGTTTTTTAGGCCAGTATTGCGCATATTTTGGCGTTCTTGATGGTTGCAATGAGACGCTAAAGGAGACCAAAATGACAGACAAGAAAGTGACGTTAACCCTGGAGGGAACAACGTCTGTAGAGCTCGATGTCCTCAAAGGTACACTGGGCCAGGATGTGGTAGATGTTCGTGCTCTTGGGAACAGCGGATTATATACTTTTGACCCGGGTTTTACTTCCACCGCGTCCTGTGAATCAAAGATCACTTTCATCGATGGTGATGAGGGGATTCTGTTACATCGTGGTTACCCTATTTCACAATTAGCGACAAATTCCACCTACCTGGAAGTCTGTTATATCCTGCTGTACGGTGAGGCTCCGACTCCTGAACAGTATGAGCAATTCAAAATTACTGTCACCCGCCATACCATGATTCATGAGCAGATCACCCGGCTGTTCCACGGATTTCGCCGTGATTCACACCCGATGGCGGTGATGTGCGGGGTAACCGGTGCTCTGGCCGCATTTTATCATGACTCGCTGGATGTCAATAACCAGCGTCACCGTGATATTGCTGCTTACCGTTTGCTGTCAAAAATGCCAACCGTTGCTGCGATGTGCTACAAATATTCGCTTGGACAGCCGTTTATCTATCCACGTAATGACCTCTCTTACGCCGGTAACTTCCTGCATATGATGTTTGCCACCCCGTGCGAAGACTATGTGGTGAATCCGGTGCTGGAAAGAGCGATGGACAGAATCCTGATTCTGCACGCCGATCATGAGCAAAATGCCTCGACTTCTACCGTCCGCACCGCGGGTTCCTCCGGAGCAAACCCGTTTGCCTGTATCGCCGCAGGGATAGCTTCATTATGGGGACCGGCGCATGGCGGTGCCAACGAAGCGACTCTGCGAATGCTGGAAGAGATTGAAACCGTCGACCATATTCCGGAATTTATTCGTCGCGCCAAAGATAAAAACGATTCATTCCGTCTGATGGGCTTTGGTCACCGGGTCTATAAAAATTATGATCCGCGAGCTACCGTGATGCGTGAAACCTGTCACGAAGTGCTGAAAGAACTGAATATGAAGGATGACCTGCTGGAAGTGGCAATGGCTCTTGAACATATCGCGCTCAACGACCCGTACTTTATTGAACGTAAACTGTACCCGAACGTCGATTTCTATTCAGGTTTGATCCTCAAGGCCATGGGTATCCCAACGTCCATGTTTACGGTGATTTTCGCCATGGCCCGGACCGTAGGCTGGATAGCCCACTGGATTGAAATGCATGAAGAAGGTATGAAAATCGCCCGTCCACGTCAGTTGTATACTGGTTACACCGAACGTGAATTCCAGTCCAGACTGAAAAAATAAGCCGGTGAAGGTGCCCTGAGGCACCTTCTTTCTGTCAGCCGGTAAACAGTGTTTGCAGAACTTTGCGCATCGGTGCTTTATCGGCTGTGGTATCAAACCAGTAAGCCAGATTCAATGCTCCCTGATTCACCAGCATATTTAACCCGTTAAGCGTCCGACAGCCTTTGTCGGAAGCCGCTCGCAACAGAGCTGTCTGCGGTGGATTAGGAATAACATCGGCAACAAATAATTCCTCAGACAGGCTATCGGTATCGATATCCGGCATGGCTTCAGCATCATCAAGCCCGACTGACGTGGCGTTCACCAGAATATCGAAATTTTTATCCACCTTCAGTCCGGGAGACCATTCAACGTAGGTCGCAGTCGCATCGGTATTGGCATTGATAAGTTCAGCCAAATCCTCACCCTTAGCTTTATCACGATTAATGATGGTGATTTCGCTGACGCCCGCCAGGGCTGATTCAACCGCTATAGCCCGCGCTGCCCCTCCGGCCCCCAGCAGAGCAAGTTTTTTACCTTCCGGGTCAATTTGCTGTTTCAGTGCTTCCACAAATCCTTTACCGTCGGTGTTTTCTCCCGTCAGCTTACCCTTACGGATAATGACACAGTTAACCGCGCCGATAACTTTGGCCGATGTTCCCACCTCATCAATGTAACTCAAAATGGCTTGTTTATTTGGAATAGAACAATTGAACCCGCGCCATCCCATCGCTTTCGCTCCGGCAACAGCCATTTCCAGCTGGTGTTTACCGACATCGCAGTTAATATAGCGGGCATTGATACCCTGATGTCGATAAGCCTCCTCCATCATTGCCACAGTCGGATTTTCATTGCAGGGAGAGGAAAAAGAACCGGTAAGTTCGCTGAGAAAATTTTGTTGTTCAGCCATTATTTGCTCCTGAATTTTATCGGGCCATTTAAGGGTTGGACAAAATAATAAGACCTTCTGTCTGAATAATTAGCTTATTGATCATAGCATTAATTGAGGATACCCGCCAAACTCCGGCTTCCCTGCCGGCAATGTCTGACAACCAGCGAAGACATTATTATGCAGAAATACTAATGTTTTCGCGTTGAAAGGCATGTTTCAGTTCGCGGGCAAATTCCAGAGCATGCTCACCATCACCATGCAGGCAAACTGTTTCAGCTTTCACTTTGACCCGTTCTCCACTCACCGCGACAACTTCTCCACGGCTGACCATCATCAGTGTCTGGGCGATAGCCTGCTCAGCATTGCTCAGCAAATCTCCGGGCTGCCCACGAGGTACCAGCTGGCCGTTGGCAGTATAGCCTCTGTCAGCAAAGACTTCCTCACGGGTAGTCAGGCCATAGTGGCGACCCGCCTTAATCAGTTCACTGTTAGCCAGCCCAACCAGTACCAGTTGTGGGTCGAATGCCGCCACAGCACGAGCAATGGCATCTGCCAGTTGAGGCTCACGGGCGGCCTGGTTATACAGCATACCATGAGGTTTCACATGGAATAATCGGGTTCCCTCACTGACAGCCATTGCCTGTAATGCGCCAATCTGGAACAGTTGCTGTGCATAAATGTCAGCCGGTGGAAGTGTCATGGCTGTCCTGCCGAAATTTTCCCTGTCAGGAAATGAGGGATGAGCACCGATTTTTACCTGATACTCTTTCGCCCAGCGCACTGACTGCAACATCGTCTGAGCATCTCCGGCATGAAAACCGCAGGCTATATTGGCTGAGCTCACCAGTTGCAATAACTGCTGATCGAATTTACCGCCTTCGCCAAGGTCGGCATTTAAATCTATTTTCATGAACCGATAAGTCCCCATTTCATCATATCCAGGGCATGCTGCTGGTGCTGTTTCGCCTGCCTGGCTTCGTCTAACGTACAGTAAATAAAGTGAACCGGTTCACCCGGACGAATTTGCGCCAGATGATATAAGTCGGCAGAGATAACCACCCCGATACGTGGATATCCGCCGGTGGTCTGTGCATCTGACATCAGAACCACAGGCTGCCCGCCATTGGTCACCTGAATGGTGCCAGGAATGACCGCATGCGATAGTAACTCTCTTGGTTTACTGCGTTGCAGGGTGCGCCCCTGTAACCGGTACCCCATCCGGTTGCTCTGCGGTGACAGTACCCAGCCGGTTCTCCAGAACGCCTGTTGCGCTTCCCGGCTGAATTCCCGGTATTCCGGTCCTGGTAGCACACGGATGCGGTTC
The DNA here is from genome assembly GCF_002345795.1 of Tatumella sp. UBA2305. Classification (NCBI taxonomy): domain Bacteria; kingdom Pseudomonadati; phylum Pseudomonadota; class Gammaproteobacteria; order Enterobacterales; family Erwiniaceae; genus Tatumella; species Tatumella sp. UBA2305. Next base: position 89,040 of record NZ_DDVT01000019.1, on the reverse strand, counting down.
CCCCACAGTAATTGCCTGACACCGACACTCTTCGAAAAATTACGCGTAGGTAAATTAAGCGGTAGCATATCTCCGTCGCGAAGATATCTGCCCTGCCAGCCCCCAAAACCACCTTTCACATCTGTACTGCATGACCCCATCACCGGCGGAATATCGAATCCGCCATTGACGGCCAGATAACTACGAACCCCGCGGATAGCGCGGGTTAATGTCAGAACCTGCCCTTGCCTGGCGGGAATTCTCCAGCCGGTCCAGACTGCTTTGCCATCCAGTTCCGCATGACAACCAGCCCCGGTGAGAGCAAACCAACTGTCACGTTCAAAGCGAAACTGGCACTGCCCCAGCGTAATTTCTAACACCGCACTATCAGCGGCATTGCCCGCCAGCAGATTTGCAGTCTCCATCGCCGGTCTGTCCATCACACCGGTAAGACTGATTCCTGACTGACCGTAGCCCGGGCGTCCGGCATCCTGTACTGATGTCGCCATCCCGGCACGAATGACAGTTAACATTGCCCCTCCTTTTGCGGAACAAAACGTACATGGTCTCCCGGAGCAAGCAGAACCGGAGGCGTACGTTGCGGCATAAACAGTGACACAGTGGTTCTGCCTATCAGTTGCCATCCTCCCGGCGCCACCAGCGGATAAATTCCCGTCTGGCTGCCACCGATTCCGACACTTCCTGCAGCGACAGCAACACGGGGTTCATCCCGACGCGGGCAGTGAATTTTAGGATCAAGTCCGGCAAGATAAGGAAAACCCGGTTGAAAACCGATGCAATACACGGTGTAAAGGGCTGAACTGTGTAGTTCAACCACCTGAGAGGCTGAAAGCTGGCAGCGACGGGCGACCTCCTGCAGGTCCGGCCCGGCTTCTTTGCCGTAAATGACCGGAATATCCACAGTGCGCGAAGGCGGGACCTCCACCTCACTCTCCTCCCACCAGCTATTTAATTGCAGTAACAGCGCACTGACATCATCAGGAATATCATGGAAGATGACCGTCAGGTTATTCATGCCAGGCACGACTTCACGTACCTTTTCGAGCGAAGAAAGACGACGAGCTAAGCCCCATATCCGTTGCTGGGCTTCGAGCGTCACCGGAGGGGACAATTCCATAACCGCGGCCTGCTCACCCAGCATATAAAATCTGATTTGCTGCACTACCCTGCCTCCACTAAGATCCTTACGACCTGACTCTGAGACGGCAGCCGGCCTGCGCCAGAATGACCGCACTGAACAGATCTGTTGCTTACGTTATCCGCAACCCGGCGAGAAGTGTCAATAATTTTAATTAGTGGTCTGATTCACAGCAAATTTTAACCTCCGGAAACAGGCCATCCTTGCCGTTAAAATGCGGGAAAATGTGTTAAAAATGTGGACCGGTGTGGCAAAAGGCGAAGCCGGGGGTCAGCTTCGCCTGTAAGAGTGGCTCTCTCCCCTGGCAGGGCGAAGAATCAGGCAGGATTATCAATATCCACAAAAATCACTTCCAGTCCCTGTGTCTTTGCTAACCATTCACCAAGCGCTTTCACACCGCCACGCTCGGTCGCATGGTGTCCAGCAGCAAAAAAATGCAATCCACGCTCACGTGCAGTATGAATTGTTTTTTCGGAAACTTCTCCGCTGATGAATGCATCCACACCGTAGTCCGCAGCATCATCTATAAAACCCTGGCCTCCGCCGGTACACCAGGCGACTGACCGGATAATCTGTGGTGCATTATCCCCGCAGTGTAACGGGGTACGTCCGAGTTTCTCCTGAATCAGTAAAGCAAGTTCCTCTCCGGTAAGCGGAGTTTCCAGCCGGCCATAAGTCACCAGAGGTATAATTTCCCCTTCCGGAACAATACCCAGAAGTTTCGCCAGTTGAGCATTATTTCCTAATACTGGATGGGCATCCAGTGGCAAATGCCAGCCGTACAGGTTGATGTCATTCAACAGTAATGTTCGTAATCGCTGGCGCTTCATTCCCTTAATTAAAGGAGATTCATTTTTCCAGAAATACCCATGATGGACAATCAGTGCATCAGCCTGTAAACGGACAGCTTCATCCAGTAAAGCCTGGCAGGCAGTCACTCCGGTCACCACTCGTTTGATCTCACTGCGACCTTCAACCTGCATACCATTTGGGGCATAATCACTGAAACTCTGGCTGTTCAGTTGCTGATTAATCAATTGTTCAAGCAGGGTATTATTCATGTTTTTTTTCCTGTACTGATGTTCCACCACGTCGTGCGGCCTCAAATGCCTGCAGAGTAGTCTGCCGTACCTGTCGGTGATCGACAATGGGTAACGGATAATCCAGAGTCACCTGCTGTTTTTTTGCCCAGCGCTGCGGATCATGAATTTCTTTTCCCGGAATCATGGACAACTCAGGGACCCAGCGGCGAATAAAATCTCCCTGCGGGTCAAACCGTTCTCCCTGGAGCTGCGGATTAAAAATCCGAAAGTAAGGAGCAGCGTCTGTCCCTGTTGAAGCAGCCCACTGCCAGCCTCCGTTGTTTGCCGCGAGATCACCGTCCAGTAATTGAGTCATAAAATAGCGTTCACCTTCGCGCCAGTCTGCCAGCAGATCTTTGACCAGAAAACTGGCAACAATCATTCTCAGACGATTATGCATCCAACCGGTCTCCCGCAGTTGTCGCATTCCGGCATCAACAATCGGAAAGCCGGTATTACCCTGCTGCCAGGCCAGCAATCGTTTTTCATCCTGTCGCCATTGGATATGACGCGTCCAGTCAGTAAATGGCTGATGTTGGCACAACCGTGGATAAGCCACCAGCAAATGACGGTAAAACTCACGCCAGAAAAGTTCATTCAACCAGACCGATTCTGGTCCCTCGCTAAGCGCATGCGGGTGGTCGTGAAGAATACGGTACAGACACTGGCGGGCGGATATTTGCCCGGTCGCCAGATAAGGAGACAAGCAACTGGTCGCATCGGATGCCGGAAAATCACGCTCCCTGGCATAATTCAGGATATTGTGCTGGCTGAAAGCACGTAACCGTTGCAATGCTGCACGATGGCCTGGCGGGAATAGCTGACGGTCATAATCACCACTGTGCGGGCTGAGTGACGGGATGGTATCTGCGGTCATATCCTTAGGTAAGGTCCTGGCTGCTGGTGCCGGATAACATTCCGGCAACTCTGCTAACAAAGCCTTACTCAGTGCTTTACTGAACGGGGTGTAAACATTATACATTGTCCCCTTACCGGTCAGAACACTGCCAGGCGGCAGAAGCGTTCCGTCATGAAATCCCTGACAGATAATATGACTCTCAGTTAACACCTCCTCAGCCAGCTGGTCCCTTCGCTGTTCGTTGAGTTCATACTGATAATTATAAAACAGCTGTGTCGCCTGATAGCTGACGCAGATTTCGTTTAGACACCTGACACTATCGGTAAAATCGTCTGCCGTGGCATATAACAAGGGTATCCCGAGGGAAAGCAGTTCCTCACTGAGTAATTGCAGTGCATCTGCTACAAAAGAGAGTTGTCTTCCGGAAACATTATGTTGCTGCCACTGGCCCGGTGTGGCAATAAATAACGCAATAACCCGTGCCTGCGGATCCTGGCAGGCGGCATAAAGTGCCGGGTGGTCATGAAGTCGTAAATCATTTCTCAGCCAGACAAAATGGGTTTTCATGGTATCTCCTGCGGTGTTTCCCTTGGCGGAGAGTCAGGCAACCAGGGGAATAAAAATCGTTGTGAAGCCAGCCAGGGATGAGGATATTCAGCCTGTAAGTCACGCAGTTCATCAATTGCTACCGATAATGACACGACTCCGCGCCGGTATTGATCAATCGTGTCTGCCAGATGCCGACGTCTTTCTCCCGCAATAAAGGGTCTGAAGTAGCCCTGCATATGCATCAGGGCATTGGTATTATCGCGACGATTTGCCGGCAACATCAGTATCTGCATAAGTTTACGACGATACTGTAGTGAGAACTCCTGCAGGCTGCTACAGGCAGTAACTCCGGCGACCAGTGGCCCCAGCTCACGGTATAAAGGCTGAGAATGCGCCAGTAACAACATTTTATAGCGGCTGTGAAACTGGATAAGTTTGTGTGCGGTCAGAGGTTCAGCACACAGGGCATCAAATTCTGCACCGGCGCAGACGGCTGCGATAAAAGAATGCTGCTGATCAGAATCCAGTAATGTATTCTCACTACAGAAAGGTATATCCGTCGGAAATCCAGAGGGTAAAGGGTGTTCTGTGATGATGCCATTGACTGTCAGTGCATGGCCGTCGGCGAATCCCGGAGTAACGTCATTAATTTCCCCACGAATTTCAACTCTGTCGCCCTGTTGGTGCACCGTGACAGGCTGCAGGCAAAATGCGCCAGGAAGTCGTTGTTTGCTTCGTTCTGCAATCAGGTGACTCTGCTCACCGGACAAGACACCAATGATTAGCGGAATACCCATAAACTTGTACCACTTAATATTTTTGTACAGGTTTACAGTATAATCATGCCAGTGAAGAAAGTCCTCTGTTGTACTGTTTTTTACTGAATCCGGCGACAGGTTTCCATCCAAAAGGACCCGTCTTCCCACCAACAGCCTCTGTTTATACAAAACTCAGGCACAAAAAAAGCGCCCATCGGACGCTTTCTTCACAACAGACACAACTGTCAGGTATTTTTCAGAACGTCACTGACGATCTTAACCGCTTCCTGTTCGATTTTTTGGCGATGGTCAGCACCAAGGAAACTTTCACAATAAATTTTGTAAGCATCTTCGGTACCTGAAGGACGGGCGGCAAACCAGCCGTTTTTGGTCATCACTTTTAGCCCCCCAATGGAAGCACCGTTACCCGGAGCTTCGGTCAGGCGCGCAATAATCGGATCACCTGCCAACGTTTCTGCGCTGACCATCTCCGGAGACAGCTTAGACAACACAGCTTTCTGAGCGGAACTGGCCGTCGCCTGAATTCGATTATAGCTTGGAGAACCAAATTTAGCCGCCAGATTGTCGTAATGCTGCTGTGGGTTCAGACCTGTCACTGCGGTAATTTCAGCAGCCAGCAGGCACATGATGATGCCATCTTTATCGGTTGACCATGGCGTGCCGTCAAAACGCAGGAATGAAGCTCCGGCACTCTCTTCACCACCGAAACCCAGGGTGCCATCAAATAACCCATCCACAAACCACTTGAAGCCTACAGGAACTTCCACCAGCTTGCGGCCCAGATCATTCACGACACGGTCAATCATGGCACTGGAAACCAGCGTTTTCCCGACAGCCACATCGGCTGCCCACTGTTGACGATGGCGGAACAGATAATCAATCGCCACCGCAAGGTAATGGTTGGGATTCATCAATCCCGCCGGGGTAACGATACCGTGCCTGTCGTAATCAGGATCGTTGGCAAACGCTAAATCGAATTTGTCACGCAGTGCCAGCAGTCCTGCCATCGCACATTCAGAAGAGCAATCCATCCGGATTGCGCCATCCTTATCCAGGTGCATAAAGCGGAAGGTCTGATCAATGGCATCGTTAACCAGGGTAATATTTAACTGATAGTGCTCAGCGATCCGTGGCCAGTAACCAATGCCGGACCCACCAAGGGGATCAACACCAATCGTCAGATTCGCTTTTTTAATGGCATTAAAGTCAATGATCTCTGCCAAACCTTCGATATAAGGCTGTACCAGATCCTGCTCGCTAATCAAACCACTGTCGTAAGCCTGACTCAGAGTAAAGCGTTTGACCTCACGCAGACCTTCTTTAATCAGTTGATTGGCCCGCACTTCAACCACTTTAGTGACGTTAGTATCAGCAGGCCCGCCATTAGGTGGATTGTATTTAATGCCGCCATCATCCGGTGGGTTATGTGACGGCGTAATCACAATACCATCAGCCTGTGAGCTGTGGTGTTTATTATGTTCAAGGATCGCGTTAGAGATCGAGGGCGTAGGTGTATAGCCATTATCCTGCTGGATAATCACATTCACCCCGTTAGCTGTCAGTACTTCCAGCACCGAAAGGATCGCCGGTTCTGAAAGCGCATGTGTGTCCTTACCGACATAGCAAGGCCCGGTAATACCATTTTTTTTACGTTCTTCGGCAATGGCCTGAGCAATAGCAAGGATATGAGTTTCGTTAAAACTCTGACGGGCTGAGCTGCCACGGTGACCGGAAGTTCCAAACTTAACAGCATGTTCACTGTTATCAACATCCGGTTTCAGCACATAATATTGTGATGCCAGTTGTGCAACATTAATCAGGTCACTCTGCTGAGCGGGTTGCCCTGCTCTTGGGTGATTGGCCATGGCATTTCTCCCTAACGCTTATGTTCGGATTAGATTGTACCGCAAACTTTATCAGCGAGTTCCTGAGGGAACTTCATTGACTGCATAATATGTTCAATCATGCTGCACTTGCGCCCGGTATTAGTATTGGTGATAACCCAATACGGAGTCCCCGGGATATGTTTTGGTTTGGTATGTGTACCATTCTGTAAAAGTGTCTGTTCATCACCCGCAAAATAGACCCGGGTACGCCCCTGCATGGTCGTGGTTGCCAACTGAAATTCCTGTGGTTCCAGCCGGTACAGCGTTGACAGCACCATCATAAACCGGTTAACGGCACGCTTCTGGTCTGCATATTCATCGGATAATAGCAGTTCACGTACAGTGCGAACCCGATCCTGCGGACGAACGTTACTGCGCACAGCAGCCAGTGCAGGTGCATCATCCTTTTCCGCTTCGCCCTTGCCCTGGTCTGAACCAGAAACTAACTGCTCAGAAACTTTCAACATTCTGCGCAGAATATCAGAGGCACTTTCGCCAATATGACGGGTGTGGCTGGCAATATAGCGATAAAGGTCATCGTCTACTTCAATCGTTTTCATCTTTTTCCGTACTGTTATGACTGAGGTAAAAATCCTGTAAACATCAGTATACCGGAAATTTCCGGGGATTCTGTGCGCGGTAATTTACCTGTTGATTATAAAATTAAACTCAAACCCGCCGATAGGGCTGAATAGCGATTCCGCTAAAAGTCAGAAAATGCCCTAAAGATTAGCCGTTGAGTTCCTGAAAGATTAAACCATGATACCCTAAGCAAGCCTTTCCACTGTAAGAACTTTGCCATGATTTTAAACAGCCGTCTGCAAACTGAGCAAATTGATGAAGATTCGTCCCCGGTCCTGCTAATACATGGCCTGTTCGGCAGTCTGGATAATCTGGGGGTATTGGCCCGCAGCCTGAAACCTCTGACCCGGGTATTACAGGTGGATGTCAGAAATCACGGCCACTCTCCCCGCTCCACGGAAATGAATTACTCAGCGATGGCTCAGGATATGGCAGACACCCTCGATCACTACCAACTGGATCAGGTGGATGTGATTGGTCACTCTATGGGGGGAAAAATCGCAATGGCGCTGGCAGCGCTGGCCCCGGACAGAGTACGCCGCCTGATAATGATCGATATTGCTCCGGTAAATTATCCGGTCAGGCGACATGATGATATTTTTACGGCACTACGTATCGTAAGTGATGCCGGTATTACCCGCAGAGAATCTGCGGCAGAATTAATGCGCCCTGTTCTTAATGATGAAATGGTCATTAATTTTCTGCTGAAATCATTCCACCAGGGGGAATGGCTATTTAATATCCCGGTACTCTGGGACAATTATGAAGCCATCACCGGCTGGAAAACCTGTCCTGCCTGGCCTGGCCCGGCCTTATTTATTGCAGGTGGCAACTCACCCTATCTGGATAATCGCTACCGGGCTGAACTGCTGGCACAGTTCCCGCAGGCCAAAGCGCATATTGTCGCCGGCGCCGGGCACTGGGTACATGCAGAAAAACCCCGGGCGGTCATCAGTGCGGTACAACGTTTTCTGTCACTGGCGGCGAAAACTCCGGAGTGAAACTGTATAAGTATTGGCGTCATTCATCGCACTGGAGTATGATTGCGCGCTAAATTTTTATCGTGTGCTTTTAACATGATAACTGTGTTCATTCATCATTTTTCTGCGTGTATCTGATACAACGCAGGTGTTCAGTTTCAAAAATCATGGCAAAAGAAAATACGGATCGTACTACGCTCGATTTGTTCGCCAACGAACGCCGGCCAGGTCGTCCCAAAACCAGTCAGCTCTCGCGGGATGAGCAATTGCGGATAAATAAACGCAATCAGCTAAAACGCGATAAAGTCCGTGGACTACAGCGGGTTGAACTCAAGATGAGCAGTGACATTGTCGATGCTCTGAACTCTCTGGCGGCAGAACAAAACCTGAGTCGAAGTGAACTCATAGAACAAATTATTCTGGCTCAACTGAAACAAGATTAGGTTCGGACAACCGCACTCAGGAGCAAATCTGGCCTGTTTACAAGTTTCTCACACCACACAGGTCTGTTATCATCTGCATATCTGTACTGAAATTACAATTATCTGATCTGAAGATTCAAGAGGTTATACCCACATGGCAATCGTAGGCATCTTTTTTGGCAGCGATACCGGCAACACTGAAAACATCGCAAAAATGATCCAAAAACAATTGGGTAAGGACGTTGCTGAAGTGCACGACATCGCGAAAAGTACCAAAGAAGATTTGGAAGCTTTCGATATTCTGTTGCTGGGTATCCCGACCTGGTACTACGGTGAAGCACAGTGCGACTGGGATGATTTCTTCCCTACCCTGGAAGAAATTGATTTTAACGGCAAGCTGGTCGCTCTGTTCGGTTGTGGTGACCAGGAAGATTATGCGGAATATTTCTGTGATGCTCTCGGCACGATCCGTGACATTATCGAACCAAACGGTGCCGTAATTGTAGGTCACTGGCCAACTGCCGGTTACCATTTTGAAGCCTCCAAGGGCCTGGCGGATGACAGCCACTTCCTGGGGCTGGCTATTGATGAAGACCGCCAGCCGGAGCTTACCAGTCAGCGAGTCAGCCAGTGGGTGAACCAGGTGTCAGACGAGCTGCAACTGAAAGAAATCCTCGACGCTTAATAGGGTTTTTCATCAGAGTTGTGGTACTGTTAACTTCAGCACCTGCGGGAATGACTAAGATGGCCAGTAGCACCCGCATTAATTTCTTCAGCATATAATACAGACACGGACATTTCAGGGGTTCAGGGAACAAAGACTGAAGTTACCTGAGAACAACAAACTGTCTGTTTTTTCTCTGTGACAGTTCCTTGTCCGGTGGGCATTTCTCCGGGAGTGTTTAAGAGCTGTAGTTTCAATTTTGGTGCATCAGTTCTATAATGGATTAAAAAATATAAGGTCATTAACCAAACTTCAGGGCTTCTTGCCAAAGTCATTTTTCAAAAGTAACAGGACACAAACTGCATGACTGACAACAACTCCGCATTGAAGAAGGCTGGTCTGAAAGTGACACTTCCAAGACTGAAAATTCTGGAAGTGCTTCAGGAACCAGAATGCCACCATGTCAGTGCGGAAGACTTGTACAAACGCCTGATCGATATGGGTGAAGAAATTGGTCTGGCCACGGTATACCGTGTGCTTAACCAGTTCGATGACGCGGGAATCGTAACGCGCCATAACTTCGAGGGCGGGAAGTCAGTTTTTGAATTGACTCAACAACAGCATCATGACCATTTGATTTGCCTCGACTGCGGTAAAGTCATTGAGTTTAGTGATGAGTCAATTGAACAACGCCAGCGTGAAATCGCGACACGGTTTGGCATTAAGCTGACGAACCATAGCCTGTATCTGTATGGCCACTGTACCGAAGGCGATTGCCGCGAAGATGAGTCGCTGCATAACGATAAATAATCAGTATTCCTACTGATTATTCAGGAGTTGCTGAGACAGTCTGTCGCCGGTAGCACAATCACCTGATAAACCCGCATCTTTTGCGGGTTTTTTGTTGCCTGCCACCACCGGACGCCCTCTCCCTTCCCTGCTATTCTGCTAATCTCTTCGCCAGGGGTTAGCTCCCTGGCGAAGATAAAAGCATTTAACGCGATTAAGCTCAGTCCGGCTGTTTATTTCCAACGGTCCTGATAACAGTATCTGTCGTTCCGGCCAGAGTCAGCGGCACATTGCGACTGAAACGTTTTCCATCCGGACTAACTGACCTGATCAGTACATCACCTGTCACCATTGGTGCCTGTTGCGGGTTATAACGCAACCACTGTTGCCCACCATCCGTAGAAAATTCGACAGTTGTCCCGGGTAACGAAGTATTCACCCAGAGACGGCCCGAGCGAATTTCTGCCCCCGGCACCGGAATTCTGTAAGCAATACCGCTGGCATCCAGCCGTGCCAACACTGACTGTCCCAGCAGATTGGCAAACCGCTGCCAGTCGTTATCCAGCCGTTGCTGATCGACATAATGCGTTACGCCCTTCTCAAACCGCCTCCCCTGCTGGTAATCGAGTTCCCAGTCGGCTTTATGCCAGGCGCGTTCAGCCACAGAAAATAATCTCGGATATAGCCGGTATTCCATATCCTGATCGGTACGGACCACTTCGCTCCAGATCTGCGCAGACATCCCGTAAGCCCCCGGCCATGGCCCTTCTGAGGTTGCAGCAAATATCTGTCCGTCGCGATCCGTAGAAATTTCGGCATTTTGTGGCAGATTATCCGGGGTAAAACGGAAAATTTTCTGCTCATCGCTATACCTTGTCGCCCAGTAATAACCAGGTTCTACAGCATTCACTTCATAAGGCATATCCAGATACAGATAATCCGGATTAGAAACAATCACACGATAGCCTTTATTTGCCCAGTCATTGACTGAACCGCTCCCTCCCCAGTACAGCGTATCCCAAAAGTTCAGCGCATTTCTCGCCGTGGCGAACTGTTGGTTATCACGGTTTTCTTTCAGCCCATCCTGCCAGGCCTGAATCCCTTCCATACCCTGCTTTTTCGCAATATCACTGATCTGTAAAGCAAACCAGCCAGGCAGTGCATTTAAGCTGGCCACCTGACCGCTTTTCAGCAATGATGCACATTGCGCTGATTTTGCCCATGGCTTATCCTGGCGGCTAAGGTCCCGCTGACCTTTACCTGCTTCGGGGTTTGCAGTATCAGTATACCCCGGCCCCAGATAGATATTTTTGGCTTCGTCGCCACCAAAATGCCAACGAGTCAACGGTTGTCCGGCCTCCTGATGCATACGAACGATTTCAGACATCACCTTATTGGTGAATCTTAAGGTTGAAGGCAGGCAGGGATTCACAAAGCTGGTCCGGTCATAAAATTGTACGGTAGTCACCTGAGAATCATCACCTTCATCCTGTAAACGATATTCCATTGCCTGTAATGATTTTCCTTCTGCCATCAGTTTTTTATATCTTGCCTCCATTGAAATGACTGCTGCTCTGGCATGTGCAGGCATATCAATTTCTGGTATCACCCGAATCTGTCTGGCATTGGCATACTTCACAATGTCGATATAGTCCTGTCGGCTGAAATAGCCGCTGCCGGTAGTCGTATTGTCCGGACCGGAACCCAATTGAGGTAACAGACAACGGGTTTCACTCAAATCATGACAACGCTGACTTCCCACCTGTGTAAGTTCAGGCAATCCCGGGATCTCAATTCGCCATCCCTCATCATCACTGAGATGCAGGTGCAGAACATTAAGTTTGTAGGCCGCCATTTGGTCCAGGGTACGCATGATGGCCGCTTTGGAATGAAAGTTTCTGGCCACATCGATGAAAATTCCGCGGTAGGCAAAACGCGGGGCATCTTCGATACTCATTACCGGAATGAGTGGTTCTCCATCCAGGGGGATCAACTGCAGTAGCGATTGCAGACCATAAAATACTCCCTGCCCGTCATAACCGGTGATCACGGCTTTTTGCGGGGTAATTTCCAGCCGGTAAGCTCCCTGTTTTACCTTTTTCCCCTGAAATGCTGAAGGTTCGATCCTTGTCTGTAACGGATAACCTTGCCCTGATGAGATACCAGCGTTGTTCAGTGCCTGATTTACCGTACGAGCGGTTTCCGGGGGCAACGCTGTCAAATCGGCTATGATGCCCTGTTTCAGGCTGATATCTTTTGTGCCTAAGACCACTTTCAACGGCGTCGGAATAATTTGCCCCCGCAACTGCCGGGGTTCCAGCAAGCGGGTCTGCAGGTTTTGCTGATAACGGTTTTCCGCGGTCATCAGGATATTGGCATCCGTCGGGCTTCTCCGCCACTGACTGACAGGAACCTCAGCAATGTCCTGCATCTTGTCGGTGTCAGTGACCGCTATAACTTTTGGTACCCCTTGGGTCGATGTAACATACCAGCGTGGCAAGACGTCACTTAACGATACCTGCCAGTATTCATTTATCACCGGTAAGCTGACAGATTGCCCGCCGGGGAAACCGGGAAACTTTTCCGTCGGTTCAATTTTATGCAGGTCACCTACCACATGTGTAATTTTAAACTGGTCATTTTCGCTGGCCAGTACCTGTCGGATGCCAGAAAAATAAATCGTCCAGTCCTTATCATTGAGCGTTTTGCCGGGGTTACTCAGCTTGATTGTCGCCCGATAGCAGGATCCCCAGTCACCGCCGAGTGCCGCACAATCCACACCATGGGTGGCGGCAAGATTATCCTGCACAGAGAATTTAACACCAAAGCGGCTGATCTGATCGATTGTTTGCTGAGAGGCATTGGCCGCCGGGCCTGCCAGCAGTGTGCTGGCCAAACATGCCAGCAGATGTTTTCGACTGAATTTCATGACTCATCCTTAATTCACGGTGTGTATTTTTTACTTCTCTCGGATTTCTTCGGTTACCTGATGGCAACTGTCAACAGCATCCTCGTCATCACCACTTTTCAGTGCATTGATACACTTTTGATAATCACGCGGACTGACAGTTTCCTGATTTTCTGCGTCGTCCGCCGGTGAGATCTTTTGCTGGCATGCTGTCAGCCCGGCGAGAATTAAAAAAAACATCAGATATTTCATCGTCATTCCTTAACAAAGAGGTTAGATCAGGCTGAAAGGAACCATCATGATAAATTTAACATCACGCTCATCCTGGAACAGGTTGCCATACCCACCGGCTCCGTCGGGGATATTTGAATGGTTGTTGTAGTGGGTAAAATGCAGTTTAAACAGAGTCCCTTTGGCTCGTCCTTCCTGAACGGTATAAAGCCCGTCCAGGCTCCAGGAAGATTCGCTGATTTTACTTCCCTGACGGTACCAGCGATCAGGTGAGTCATTAACCGATGAGGGTTTTGCACTCCAGCCATACGCGACGGAAGCCCCCACTGCCCAGCCTGGCAGTTGCCAGTTACTCAGGTCATACATCGTACTAAGGAAAATAGCTTTCTCGCCATTAGCATTGAAGTCGGAACGATTGTCCCACCAGATATCCAGCCGGCCATTCGAGGAGGAATAAGTCGGCGTCATACGTTGCAGGAAATAACCCTGGCGCCCTTCGGCTTTGACCGCAGTTGCTTCCAGACGGAGATCCACCTGACCGAGCCGATAGCCCAGAGTCAGAGCCTGTAGCCATGCGGTACCATCATATAACTGGTTTTCTGCCTGCTGGCCGGAATAATTCCGGGAACCATAAAACTGATAACTGCTGTTGAGAGGTGAACCGGCCAGATCAAATGAGTAGCTGGCTTTAGCCAGAAACTGACGGGTATAGTTTTTTGCTTCGCCGTAGGCTGCTTCCAGTATAAGGCCATTTTTAAGGGAGTACTTCGCTCCGAGTGAATGCAACCAGCTTATCCGTGAATTCCGGTCATTCTTATAGAACCCATCCATCTCCAGATGCCAAGGGGATTTATAGCGATTGGCCCACATATAAGAAAATTTCAGATTCCCGGCGGCCGCATAATCATAGTCGGCTTCGGCTTCGGCTCCCTGATAAGTCCCCGGTAATAAACTCCAGTGGGGGGCAAGTAAAGTTTGCCCTTCCGGTTGAATGTAGCCCATACGTAATTTATACGGGCCATATTTTATTTTCGCGGCAGCTTTATACAGACTCAGCCCACTCTTATCCCCACGCCAGTCCTCCGAATAAGCGCGGTTACTGGAAGAGAAGGCTATCTCATTCGGATGACCACTCTCCCCAGCCTCGGTCATTTCTATTGCGGTGAAGGCCGCAAGGTCAATGCCAATCATTCCGGCCGCATAACCTGAAGAAAAATCCAGACTACTGTTCCATGTCCCGTGTGAAAGATTCGTTTTATACTTGCCGTCGGATAAGTCTTTACGTTCCCGATCCCGTTGCCAGTAGTAGATATTCCCGGTCAACTGGCTGTCATCGATAAACCCTGCGGCTTGTACTGGCGGGACAAGGCTGATATCACAGCTAACAGTGAGGAGTGACAGGGTTAATAGCTTAAAATGGCGATTATTGTCAGTCATATCGTGGATCCTTCCCGATAATTCTTGCCTGCTCATGGATGATTTAGCCGCCATCACTCCTGACGGCTGCGATTTGATCAATTATGATAATAAGTTATCAATTTAAGGATATTTTTCGCTACGCGAATTATCAATCTGTTTTTTAGCGGGACCGTGAATATTTGATGCCGTTCACAAAACAACCATAAGATTAATTATCATTAAAATCAATCAGATGCTTTATGATAATTACAGGGAGGATAATGAATTCTTTGAGGATATGGATAATTAATTTATCTTAAAAAAAAACGCCACAATTGTGGCGTTTTTTGGTCAGTCGTCACTATCAGACACCGACTTTCGTCCAGGTATCTCTCAAACCTACGGTGCGGTTAAAGACTAATTTTTCAGGACCTGAATAGACACTGTCTGCGCAAAAATAACCTTCACGCTCAAACTGATAAGAGAAAGATGCTTCCGCATTTTTCAGGCTCTGTTCTGCATATCCCTGACGGATCTGTAAGGAGTCAGGGTTAATCGCTGACAGGAAGTCATCTTCCGCGCCTGGATTCGGCACACTGAACAACCGGTCATACAGACGGAATTCAGCAGGAACGCCCGCAGCCACTGATACCCAATGGATGACACCTTTTACTTTACGACCATCAGCAGGATCTTTGCTTAACGTATCAGGGTCACACTGGCAGTAAATGGCAGTGATATTGCCCTCAGTGTCTTTTTCCGCCCGCAGAGCTTTAATCACATAAGCATTACGCAACCTGACTTCTTTACCGGTGACCAGACGCTTATATTGCTTATTCGCTTCTTCACGAAAATCCGCGCGATCAATCCACACCTCACGGCTGAAGATAACCTCACGGCTCCCCATTTCCGGACGATTCGGATGATTTGGCATAGTCAGGACTTCAGTATGCCCTTCCGGCAGGTTCTCGATAATGACACGAACAGGATCCAACACCGCCATTGCGCGGGGAGCATTTTCGTTCAAATCATCACGAATGCAGGATTCCAGTGAAGCCATCTCAACGATATTGTCCTGCTTAGTTACGCCAATACGGCGACAGAACTCGCGGATAGCAGAAGCAGTATAACCCCGGCGACGAAGACCTGATACGGTCAGCATACGCGGGTCATCCCACCCTTCCACGACTTTATCAGACACCAGCTGAGTCAGTTTTCGTTTTGACATGACCGCATATTCCAGATTAAGCCTGGAAAACTCGTACTGACGCGGATGAACCTCAATAGAGATATTATCCAGCACCCAGTCATACAGGCGACGGTTATCCTGGAATTCCAGCGTACAGAGTGAATGGGTAATCCCTTCCAGCGCATCCGAAATACAGTGGGTGAAGTCATACATCGGGTAGATGCACCATGCATTTCCGGTCTGATGATGCTCTGCAAACTTAATCCGGTACAGTACCGGGTCGCGCATCACCATAAAGCTTGAGGCCATATCGATTTTGGCGCGCAGACAGGCAGTACCTTCAGCAAAACCACCATTACGCATTTTTTCGAACAGCGCCAGATTCTCTTCCGGCGAACGATCACGGTAAGGGCTGTTTTTACCCGGAGAGGTCAGTGAACCGCGATACTCACGAATCTGATCTGGAGAAAGTTCATCAACATAAGCCAGTCCCTTCTGAATCAGTTCTGTCGCATAGTGATATAACTGATCAAAATAGTCTGAAGAATAATGAATCTGACCGTTCCACTGATAGCCCAGCCACTGCACATCACGTTTAATAGACTCCACAAACTCCACGTCTTCTTTAACGGGGTTAGTATCATCGAAACGCAAATTACATTGCCCCTGGTAGTCCTCTGCAATGCCAAAGTTCAGACAAATGGATTTTGCGTGACCAATATGCAGATAGCCATTGGGCTCGGGTGGAAAACGTGTATGCACAGTGTTGTGCTTACCGCTCGCCAAATCTTCGTCAATTATCTGACGAATAAAGTTAGTTGGGCGGGCTTCAGCCTCACTCATCTCAATTTCCTCAGTACGTAGATCAGGGTACTCTACCCATAACAGTTAACGGATATGATCCACAAAGCGACACCGGGAAACAACCGTTTGTTGATAAACAAAGATAAAAAAAGGCAGGAATTGCTTCCTGCCTGATAACCCCTGAGGCTAAATCAGCCTTTTATTTCATAAATGGCTGTTTCACCAGCAACTACCTGACTACCTGCCAGCATTTTCAGCCCGCTGTAATCTTCGATATTGCTGACCACCACCGGACTCACCATGGATTTCGCATGAGTGTTCAGATAGTCCAGATCCATTTCCAGTACCGGCTGGCCGGTGACCACATTATCACCTTCATTAATCAGGCAGGTGAAACCTTGTCCCTGTAGCGATACCGTATCCAGCCCCATATGCACAATCACTTCAACCCCTTCATCCGATATCAGACAAAATGCATGATGGGTCTCAAAAATTTTAACGACGGTACCATTCAGAGGTGCCACTACTGTCCCGCTGCTGGGTTTGATGGCCAGCCCGTCACCGACAGCTTTAGAGGCAAAAGCTTCGTCCGGTACTTCTTCCAGAGCAACGACCTCTCCACTGACCGGGGCCACCAGCGTGGCCACTACCGGCAACGTAGCATTACGTACCGCCTGGACCGGTGGGGTCGCTTTCTGGCTGCTTTCCTGAATGACTGCCTCACCGGCTGCTGCCACCGGACCTTTACTCAATACCGTTTTCATTGCTCTGGCAATGCTTTCAGCCTGGGTACCCACCACAATCTGCACGCTTTGCTTATTCAACCGAATGACACCCGCTGCCCCCAGTTTTTTAGCCTGGGCATCATTCACCTGATCAGCATCCGCTACATTCAGACGTAACCTTGTAATACAGGCATCGATATTGGTCAGATTGTCAGAACCGCCGATCGCACCGATATAGCGGCGCGCCAGGGCTTCAGTGTCGGAATCATTGCTGACAGAATGGTCAACATCTTCATCATAACCGTCAGCCTCATCGCCACTCACCGCCAGTTCCCGGCCGGGTGTTTTCAAATCAAATTTGATGATGGTGTAACGGAATACCACATAGTAGATAACGAAGAACACCAGCCCCTGGGGTATCAGCATATACCAGTGGGTCGCCAGCGGGTTACGGGTTGAAAGTGCCAGATCGACTAATCCAGCGCTAAAACCAAATCCGGCAATCCAGTGCATCGACGCAGCAATAAACACCGAAATTCCGGTCAGTACCGCGTGGATCACATACAACACCGGCGCCACAAACATAAAGGAAAATTCCAGCGGCTCCGTGATACCGGTGAAAAATGCGGCAAAGGCAGCCGCCAGCATGATACTGCCTACTTTTGCCCGGTTCTCAGGGCGGGCACATTGCCAGATGGCCAGCGCAGCTCCCGGCAGACCAAACATCATTATCGGGAAGAAACCAGCCTGATAACGACCGGTGATGCCAACAATCCCTGTACCATTAGCAATGGATTCAGCGCCCCCGAGGAATTTGGGAATATCATTAATCCCCGCAACATCAAACCAGAACACAGAGTTCAGGGCATGATGTAATCCGACAGGAATCAACAGGCGATTAAAGAAAGCATAAATACCGGCCCCTGCTGCGCCCATTTTCTGGATATGTTCACCGAATGACACCAGACCACCAAAGATCACCGGCCAGACGTACATCAGAATAAACGCGACCAGGATCATCAGAAAAGAAACGAGGATCGGGACCAACCGGCGTCCACTAAAAAACGACAGTGCCTTCGGCAGTTCGACATGGCTAAAGCGGTTATAGACCTCCGCCGATAGAATACCCACCAGAATACCGACAAACTGATTATTAATTTTGCCAAATGCGGCTGGCACCTGCTCGACGGGTATTTTCTGAATCATGGCGACTGCGGCGGGTGAACAAAGTGTGGTCACCACCAGAAATCCGACAAATCCGGTCAATGCCGCCGAACCATCTTTATCTTTTGATAAGCCGTAAGCGACACCAATAGCAAACAGCACCGACATATTATCAATGATGGCCGAGCCGGATTTAATCAGCAGAGCCGCTAATGCATTGCCGGCTCCCCAGGCCTCCGGGTCCAGCCAGTAGCCTACCCCCATCAGGATGGCGGCGGCGGGCAATGTTGCTACCGGCACCATCAGCGCACGCCCGACCTTTTGTAAATAACCAAGTATTTTCACCAAATTCCCCCTTAACACAGGTCCTTAAACGCATATGCCTGCTGAACTTCATCTCATCAGACGTTCAGACAGTGCCAGCATGTAAACTCTGTGATTGAGTGTATGTAGTTTTTAATTCGCTTCGCAAATTAATTCCCATTTTATCGTGACCAGGATCAACAAAAACCACTTTGCAATATGGATGCCACTAGCAATAAATCACCACTTATTTTATGATTTTAATTATCGATACAGCATCCGGATCACGGTGCTATTGTGTCTGATGTTAAGCCACCGGCCACCGGCACAACCTCACCGTTTACCGATTTACACAATAAATTGAGGTAATGTATGAGACTTATCCCGCTGGAAAGCTCTGCCAGTGTTGCACGCTGGGCAGCCAGACATATCACGCAACGTATTAACGCTTTTCGCCCAACGGCTGACCGTCCTTTCGTTCTTGGTCTTCCGACCGGCAGCACACCTCAGCAAACGTACAAATTCCTGATCGAAATGCACCAAAATGGTGAGGTCAGCTTCAAACATGTCGTCACCTTTAATATGGACGAATATGTCGGGTTACCGGTCGACCATCCGGAAAGCTATCATACCTTTATGTACCAGAATTTTTTTAATCATATTGATATTCCCGCTGAAAACATTAATTTACTGGATGGCACTGCGGCAGATGTCGATGCAGAGTGCCGTCGTTATGAAGATAAAATTCGCCAGTACGGCAAAATTCATCTGTTTATGGGGGGCGTGGGTAACGACGGGCACATTGCCTTTAATGAACCGGCTTCCTCTCTGGCATCGAGAACACGAATTAAAACACTGACCCATGAAACCCGGGTGGCAAATTCCCGCTTCTTTGGGGGAGATGTCAGCCTGGTGCCTAAACATGCTCTGACCGTCGGTGTCGGTACCCTGCTCGAAGCCGAAGAAGTGATGATTCTGGTCAATGGTCAGGTAAAAGCCCAGGCTCTGCAGGCTGCCGTTGAAGGGAATGTTAACCACATGTGGACCATAAGTTGTCTGCAACTTCATGCGAAATCGATTATCGTCTGCGATGAACCTGCCACTCAGGAACTCAAGGTCAAAACAGTGAAGTACTTCCGTGAGATGGAAGCCGACAATATTAAAGATATTTAACTCAGTAAGTAATGCAGATAACTAATGCCTGCCGGTGAAAACAGGTATTGGTTATCTCGTGGAGAAATCGAATGTACGCTTTAGTTAATGGCCGTATTTATACCGGATACCAGGTGCTTGATGATCATGCGGTAGTGATCAATAACGGACTGATTGAACGGCTTTGCCCCGTCAGCGAGTTACCGGAAAATACCCGTCGCTGTGATGTCGCCGGGGCCATTATTTCTCCCGGCTTTATTGATCTGCAACTGAACGGTTGTGGAGGCGTACAGTTTAATGATGACCTGTCAGCACTGAGCGTCGAAACTCTGGAGATCATGCAGCGTGCTAACGAAAAGTCCGGCTGTACCAGTTTTCTGCCAACGCTCATCACCAGTACGGACGAAATGATCCATAAAGCAGTCGCCGCCATGCAGCAATGGCTGACACAGCGTAAGCATCAGGCTCTGGGGCTGCACATAGAAGGTCCGTGGTTGAATAAAGCCAAAAAAGGGACTCATAACCCGGATCTGATTCGTCCCTGTTCACCTGAGCTATTGAAATTTCTCTGTGATAACGCCGATGCCGTTTGCCAGATTACGCTGGCCCCCGAAAATGTCAGCGCTCAGGATATTAGTGCACTATGCGAAGCGGGTATCGTGGTCTCAGCCGGACATTCTAATGCAACCTACGCCGAAGCGATGGCCGGATTTGATGCCGGAATTACCAGTGCCACCCATCTGTATAACGCGATGAGCGCAGCCTCCGGGCGTGAACCCGGACTGGCAGGGGCTATATTTGATGCCCCACAGGTCTATTGTGGAGTGATTGCTGACGGCCTGCATGTCCACTATGCAAATATTCGAAATGCTAAACATTTAAAACGCGATAAGTTGATCCTCGTCACAGATGCGACCGCTCCGGCAGGTGCTGACATAGAACAGTTCATTTTTGCCGGTAAAACAATATACTATCGTGACGGCTTGTGTGTGGATGAAAACGGTACGCTGAGTGGTTCTTCTCTGACCATGATTGAGGCAGTACGTAACAGTGTTGAACATCTCGGTATTTCTCTGGAAGAGACACTGAGAATGGCAACCCTGTATCCTGCCCGTGCCATGGGTGTAGAAAAACAGCTGGGAACCATTCAGCAAGGTAAAGTGGCTAACCTGACTGTATTTTCACGTGAGTTTAAAATATTAAAAACCATCGTTAACGGTAACGAGGTTTTCAGCGGGTAAGTATTTAATGGGCACTGGCAGACAGACGCAAATTGGCAATATTGATCTTGTAAAACAGTTAAACAGCGCAGCAGTCTATCGGCTGATTGATCAGGAGGGACCCATATCCCGTATCCAGATTGCAGAGATAAGCCAGCTTGCTCCCGCCAGTGTCACTAAAATAACCCGTCAGCTGATTGAGCGTGGTCTGATTAAAGAAGTTGATCAGCAAGCCTCCACCGGTGGACGCAGAGCCATTTCCATTATCACCGAAAGTCGCGGTTTTCATACGATTGCCGTACGACTGGGACGCCAGGATGCGACCCTGGCCTTGTTTGATCTTGGTGGTCAGTTACTTACTGAGCAGCACTACCCCATTGTTCAGACCGATCAACAGGCGGTTGAACAGGCATTGTTTGCCGCGATTGAGGCATTTATCACTCAGCAGCGACCTCTGCTGGATGAACTGATCGCTATTTCGGTTATTCTGCCAGGCCTGGTCGACCCGGTTCAGGGGATTGTACGTTTCATGCCGCATATTGGTAAAACCCACTGGCCTCTGGTCGATAATCTTACCGCCCGATTTAATACCGCCAGTTTTGTCGGCCACGATATCCGAAGCCTGGCACTGGCTGAACACTATTTTGGTGCCACCCGGGATTGTGCAGACTCTCTGTTGGTTCGGATTCATCGTGGAACCGGTGCCGGTATCATCGTCAATGGTAATATTTTCCTGGGCACCAATGGGAATGTTGGAGAAATCGGGCATATTCAGGTCGATCCACTGGGGGAGCGCTGCTACTGCGGCAATTTTGGCTGCCTGGAAACTATCGCCTCGAATAATGCTATTCTGCAGAAGGCGAAAGCGCTGGTCGCACAGGGATATCCCGGCAAACTGAACGAGTCTACGATGACCATTTCAGACATCTGTCAGGCTGCAAACCAGGGGGATCCCCTGGCTCAGGGATTAATTAAAGAAGTCGGCACTCATCTTGGCAAGGCGTTAGCCATCGCCATTAACATGTTTAATCCTCAAAAAGTTGTACTGGCCGGTGAATTAACCGAGGCTGAATCCATCCTGTTCCCGGTAATCCAGCGTTGTATTGATACCCAGGCACTGTGCGATTTTCGTCAGAATCTGCCGGTCGTCCGTTCGCAACTGGATAACCGCTCCGCCATCGGTGCTTTTGCCCTGGCTAAGCGAGCAATGCTTAATGGTGTTCTGCTCCAGCATTTACTCGAAGAATAATCTCTCAATTTTGTACTGCTACTTCCGGACGATAACTGATGACGCTTAAAAATGTGATTTGCGATATTGATGGTGTGTTAATGCATGACAACACCGCCGTCAAAGGCGCAAAAGAGTTTTTACATGGATTACTGGAGAAAGAGATTCCGTTGGTAGTTCTCACCAACTACCCTTCCCAGACAGAACAGGACCTGGCGAATCGTTTCGCCTCAGCCGGAATAAACCTGCCAGAGTCAGTATTTTATACTTCTGCTATGGCGACTGCCGATTTCATGCAACGGCAACAAGGGAAAAAAGCCTATGTGATTGGCGAGGGCGCGCTGATCCATGAGCTGTATAAAGCCGGTTTTACCATTACCGATATCAATCCCGATTTTGTGATCGTTGGTGAAACGCGCTCTTTCAACTGGGAAATGATGCACAAAGCCGCATTTTTTATTGCCGGTGGTGCCCGGTTTATTGCCACTAATCCCGATTCTCATGGCCGGGGATATGTGCCGGCCTGTGGTGCATTGTGTGCAGGTATTGAACGAATTTCCGGACGTAGTCCCTTTGTGGTGGGCAAACCCAGCCCATATATTATGCGGGCTGCACTGAATAAAATGCATGCTCACTCAGAAGACACTGTCATTATTGGCGATAATCTGCGTACCGATATTCTGGCCGGATTCCAGGCCGGACTCAAAACTATTCTGGTGTTATCGGGTGTTTCTCAGGCGGCAGATGTCAACGATATGCCGTTCCGCCCGGACTGGATTTTCCCGTCAGTTGCCGATATTGATCTTTTCTGATCATAACTTTTACTGATAACCGGTGGCCCGCCAATCGCAGTCAGCGATTGTGCCACCAGTTTGTCAGACCTAAACCTGTCTTGTATTCACCGGTTTCCTCTTCTGCTACCTGTCATCCTGCAGATTAAAAAACAACCACAAAGACGTTTTTATTAAATTTCATTCAAAAAACCAGCCAAAAAAATGAATGAAAATCAAAATTTATTGCTGACCTACGATTATTTTCAATTTCCAGGCTAAATATCTTGCAATGGTTGGGTGAAATAGCGCATTTTCTTATACATCGCGCCCGGACAGGCAGCTATAAATCACGATTTTTGTATCAACAATATTACCGTATGTGAACTCAGGAGTAGATTATGTGTTCGATTTTTGGGGTTCTGGATCTGAAAACTGATCCCGTTGAATTGCGTAAAAAAGCGCTGGAACTTTCCCGTCTGATGCGCCATCGTGGCCCTGACTGGTCAGGTATTTATGCCGATGATAAGGCAATTCTGGCACATGAACGCTTATCAATTGTTGACGTCAATAACGGAGCGCAGCCACTGTACAATGCTGCCGGAACTCATGTTCTGGCCGTTAACGGTGAAATCTACAACCACCGTGCATTACGCGCAGAGCTGGGTGACCGTTATCAGTTCCAGACCGATTCTGACTGTGAAGTGATTCTGGCGCTGTACCAGGAAAAAGGCATCGATTTCCTTGATGATCTGCAGGGGATGTTTGCTTTTATCCTGTACGACAAAGAGAAAAACAGCTGGCTGATTGGCCGTGACCATATCGGCATTATTCCTCTGTACATTGGCTATGATGAGCACGGCAACCTGTTTGCAGCCTCTGAAATGAAAGCGCTGGTTCCGGTATGTCGTACTATCAGTGAGTTCCCTCCGGGAAGCTATATGTCCAGCACCGATGGAGAAATTCACCAGTACTATCAGCGTGACTGGATGGAATATGAAAATGTCGCGCATAACAAAACCGATGCAGCAGCACTCAAAGAAGCACTGGAAGAATCGGTGAAAAGCCACCTGATGTCTGATGTTCCTTATGGTGTTTTGCTGTCAGGCGGCCTGGATTCATCGATCATTTCCGCAGTGACCAAACGTTTTGCGGCTAAGCGTATTGAAGATCAGGATAAAAGTGATGCCTGGTGGCCGCAGCTGCACTCATTTGCGGTTGGCCTGAAAGGCGCACCGGACCTGAAAGCAGCTAAAGAAGTCGCGGATTCGCTCGGTACAGTACACCATGAAATACACTTTACCGAACAGGAAGGTCTGGATGCGATCCGTGATGTTATCTATCACATTGAGACTTACGATGTCACGACTATCCGCGCATCGACTCCGATGTATCTGATGTCACGTAAGATCAAAGCGATGGGTATCAAGATGGTCCTGTCGGGCGAAGGGGCTGATGAGGTGTTTGGCGGTTATCTGTATTTCCATAAAGCGCCAAACGCTAAAGAGTTTCATGAAGAAAACGTGCGCAAACTGGCGGCACTGCACATGTACGATTGTGCCAGAGCAAACAAAGCCATGTCTGCCTGGGGCGTTGAAGCACGAGTCCCGTTCCTGGATAAGAACTTCCTGGATGTGGCAATGCGTATCAACCCTGAAGATAAGATGTGTGGCAGCAATGGCAAGATGGAAAAACACATTCTGCGCGAATGCTTCTCCTCTTATCTGCCGCACAATGTTGCCTGGCGCCAGAAAGAGCAATTCTCTGACGGCGTGGGTTACAGCTGGATTGATACCCTGAAAGAAGTCGCGGCAAAACAGGTCACTGATCAGCAACTGGAGATGGCACACTTCCGTTTCCCGTACAATACGCCAACCTCTAAGGAAGCGTTCCTGTACCGTGAAATCTTTGAAGAATTGTTCCCTGTCGCCAGCGCCGCAGAATGTGTCCCGGGCGGCCCGTCGGTGGCTTGTTCTTCCGCTAAAGCGATTGAATGGGACGAAGCGTTCAAAACCATGGACGACCCTTCAGGTCGTGCGGTAGGCGTCCACCAGTCCGCTTACTGAGCTTTATAAACTGTTTCACTCTAAGGCCGCGCTCGTCGCGGCCTTTTTTTTCAGGTGTTATATCGGTTTACCGGCCTCTTTTAGTTCAGTTTTCCCTCTGGCTTTCATCCGCAACGCATTGAATACCTTTTACTCCTGTCACGCATTGTCGACACCAATAACCCGCCCCGGAGTAAAGTTGTCGCATAAAGCGATTAACAATTCGCCATAATGGTTATTCACCAGTCAAACAAACCCATTCTGGCAAAAAACGTCAAAAAATTTGTTGACGATCATGGGTCAACTCCGCATAATGCGCCCCGCAACGCCGATGAAGGTAACGCATAAAAACATGGCTACGTAGCTCAGTTGGTTAGAGCACATCACTCATANNATAATGATGGGGTCACAGGTTCGAATCCCGTCGTAGCCACCAGTTTTTGCGGGAGTGGCGAAATTGGTAGACGCACCAGATTTAGGTTCTGGCGCCGCAAGGTGTGCGAGTTCAAGTCTCGCCTCCCGCACCATTTTACGTTATCTTCAGAGTTTAGCAGGTGGGATATCGCCAAGCGGTAAGGCACCGGTTTTTGATACCGGCATTCCCTGGTTCGAATCCAGGTATCCCAGCCAAATTTGATGTGCTTTGAGTTCCCTAAATCGAAGATGGGATATCGCCAAGCGGTAAGGCACCGGTTTTTGATACCGGCATTCCCTGGTTCGAATCCCTGCACCCCAGCCAATTTTATAATTAAAAAAGCACCAAATGGGGTGTCGCCAAGCGGTAAGGCACTGGTTTCTGATACCAGCATTCCGGGGTTCGAATCCCTGCACCCCAGCCATTTTGAAAGCTCACTTAGGTGGGCTTTTTTCTTTTTTACCTCTTTCTTCATTGTTCCGCACGGCTCTCTGAACCTTCCGGCTAAAAAACTTTATTACTGCCAGCAAAGCGCCTCTGTCAGCTTCCGATGCATCCTGCGTCAGACGTAAAAAAAACGACCCGAAGGTCGTTTTAGTTTCCGCTGAGCTGACTGGTATTGCCGTATCATCGCGTGATTATAATCCCAGAGCATAACTGAGGGCCTTTTTCTTTAACCACCCTCCGCGCTGAGCAACCATCAATCCCAGATTTCTCGCCAGCATCAACGGATGGCTCTGATTACTAAATGCCAGATAGAATAAATCCATCCCGTTCTGCATCAGAAGATTATCTTTGTAGCGTTTACGCTGGTAGCGTTTCAGTGCCGACATCTGCCACCATTCACTGCCGGTACCTTTTGCGTCGGCCAGTACCTCAATCAGTGCATCCACATCCCGGTAACCCAGGTTAACGCCCTGCCCCGCCAGAGGGTTAATGGTATGAGCCGCATCCCCCACCAGAGCCAACCCCGGGCGAACATACTGGCTGGCATGACGTCGGGTCAAGGGAAATGCGCCCGCAGACAGCACTCTGACTTTACCCAGTCGTGACGGGAAATGACGGGAAACTTCTTCCGTGAGTTGTTCCGGTGTCATTTTTACTAGCTGGCGAATACGCGACACACTGTCGTACCATACCAGAGAAGCAAAATTTCCATATAGCGGCAGGAAAGCCCTTGGCCCCTGCGGGGTGAACTGCTGCCAGGTGCTGTCACCCGGGGGGGCTTCGCATTCCACCGAAATCAACATGCAGGATTGTGAATAGTCCCAACCACTGACGCCAATCCCTGCCTGGCGGCGAACCTGTGAATTGGCCCCGTCAGCCCCGGTCCACAGTCGGGTGGTTAACTGCTGATGATTATCCAAAGTCAGTTGCCAGGAATCCCCCTGATATTCCGCGGAAGATACGGCCGCCGGACAAATCACCGTGATGCCCTGATCCTGCATTTTTTCCCACAACGCCCATTGCAGGACACTGTTCTCCACCATATAGCCTAATTCGGGTAACCCGAGCGAGGCCGCATCGAATACTGCGTGGGCATTTTGCCACTCCCAGGTTTCCAGACGGCGATAAGGCGCACAGCGCATCGCGACAATAGCCTCCCAGACTTCAAGTTCTTTCAACAGAGCGACAGATGCGGCACCTATCGCTGAAATCCGTACATCCGGTGGGCGCAGGGAGTCAAAAGGACGTGGCTGCTGATGTTCGATGACTGCCACTCTGAAGTGATGTCTGGCCAGACCACAGGCCAGTGCGGCACCCACCATGCCTGCACCGGTGATAACCACGTCAAACTGCTGTTGCTGCATGTTATTATCCTTCCCAAGACTGATACCCGCTGATGCCCGGGTAACGTTACTCAGGACAGTGTACCGGAAAATTCTCTGACAATCAGAAAAGCCGCTACACTGGTCACAACAGCAGCAAAGCATTACAATGTGTCGCCTGCACATCCTTGCACTGAATTAATGGCCAGTTTGATGACAAAAAAATTGCATATTAAGACCTGGGGCTGTCAGATGAATGAGTATGATTCATCTAAAATGTCAGACCTGCTGAACACTACCCATGGCTTTACGCTGACCGAAAATGCGGAAGAAGCCGACGTATTGTTGCTCAATACCTGTTCCATCAGGGAAAAGGCCCAGGAGAAAGTGTTCCACCAGCTGGGACGCTGGAGAACACTGAAAGAGAAGAATCCGGACCTGATTATCGGGGTCGGAGGTTGTGTTGCTTCCCAGGAAGGTGACCATATTCGTCAGCGCGCCCATTATGTGGACATTGTTTTTGGTCCGCAAACTTTGCACCGCCTGCCGGAAATGATTAACAGCGTCCGGGGTGACCGCAGCCCGGTAGTCGATATCAGTTTCCCGGAAATTGAAAAATTCGACCGTTTACCGGAACCGCGTGCCGATGGCCCGACGGCTTTCGTCTCCATTATGGAAGGCTGTAATAAATACTGTACTTTCTGCGTGGTGCCTTATACCCGTGGTGAAGAAGTCAGCCGTCCAAGCGACGATATTCTGTTTGAAATTGCCCAACTGGCAGCCCAGGGCGTACGTGAGGTCAATCTGCTTGGCCAGAACGTTAACGCCTATCGCGGTGAAAACTTTGACGGTTCAGAGTGCAGTTTTGCTGACTTATTACGTCTGGTGGCCGCTATTGATGGGATCGACCGCATTCGCTTTACCACCAGCCACCCGATTGAATTTACTGATGACATCATCGATGTCTATCGTGATACTCCGGAGCTGGTCAGTTTCCTGCATTTGCCGGTACAAAGCGGTGCCGACCGTATCCTGACACTGATGAAACGTGCCCATACCGCACTGGAATTTAAGGCTATCATCCGTAAACTGCGGGTGGCCCGTCCGGATATTCAGATCAGCTCAGATTTTATCGTCGGTTTCCCGGGTGAAACCAGCGAAGATTTTGAAAAGACAATGAAACTGATCGCTGATGTTAATTTCGATATGAGCTTCAGCTTTATTTATTCTGCCCGCCCGGGTACGCCGGCAGCGGATTTGCCTGATGATGTCAGCGAAGAAGAGAAAAAACAGCGTCTGTGGGTATTGCAGGAACGAATCAACCAACAGGCCATGGCCTGGAGTCGTCGGATGCTGGGAACCGTTCAGCGTGTACTGGTTGAAGGTACCTCCCGTAAGAATCTGATGGAACTGTCCGGTCGCACCGAAAATAACCGTGTGGTTAACTTCGAAGGGACTCCGGAGATGATCGGTAAGTTTGTTGATGTCGAAATTGTCGATGTTTATCCGAACTCACTGCGTGGTGTGGTAGTACTGACCGAGAAAGATATGGGGCTGCGAGTCACTGAATCACCGGCCTCTGTCATTGCCCGTACCCGTAAAGAGAATGAATCCGGCGTTGGTGTCTGGCAACCCTGATTGGCCTGTCTGTTGCGGCTGCACTCTGTTGCCGCAAATTTATCTACCCGGGGCTGGAATTTCCCGATCCAGCCCCGATATCTTGTTATACCATTGCATCTCTCGCAAACAGCATAAATACTTTGCTATGTCTCCTTGAATCAGAAGGAACATTCGTTGCTGACTAACCGGCCCTAAGCGCCCCATAGGATTACTTTGAATATCGAAACCCGCGAAATTGCCCTCGAACCCGCAGACAATCAACGTCTGCTCAGTCTGACCGGCCCTTTTGACGATAATCTGAAACATCTGGAGCGTCGACTGGGGATAGAAATTAACCGGCGTGATAACCGTTTTACGTTGTCAGGGAAACCTCTGTGCGTCGATGCCGCAGAACATATTCTGAAGACATTGTATGTCGATACTGCCCCGGTCCGTGGTCAGAATAAAGATATCGATCCTGAAGATATTCACCTGGCCATCAAAGAGAGTCGGGTTCTGGAACAGAGCGCGGAGAGCGTGCCGGACTATGGTAAAGCAGTCAACATACAGACCCGACGTGGTGTGATAAAACCGCGCACACCTAATCAGGCCAGCTATATTGCCAATATTCTGGATCATGATATTACTTTTGGCATTGGTCCTGCCGGTACCGGTAAAACTTATCTGGCAGTAGCCGCCGCCGTCGATGCACTGGAACGCCAGGAAATTCGGCGTATTTTGCTGACCCGCCCTGCAGTCGAGGCCGGTGAGAAGCTGGGCTTTTTACCGGGGGATCTTAGCCAGAAGGTAGACCCTTATCTGCGCCCCCTTTACGATGCCTTGTTCGAAATGCTCGGCTTTGAACGGGTTGAAAAACTGATTGAGCGTAATGTTATTGAGGTCGCTCCACTGGCTTATATGCGTGGGCGCACCCTGAACGATGCCTTTATCATCCTGGATGAGAGCCAGAACACGACCATCGAGCAGATGAAAATGTTTCTGACCCGTATCGGCTTTAACTCTAAAGCGGTGATCACCGGCGATGTGACACAAATCGACTTACCCCGAAACGCCCGTTCCGGACTGAAACATGCGATTGAAGTATTGTCCGGGGTCGAAGAACTCAGTTTTAATTTCTTCCACAGCGAAGATGTGGTACGTCACCCTGTTGTTGCAAGGATTGTGGTGGCCTATGAAGCCTGGGAAGAAGCAGACCAGAAACGCCGTGAGCGCCTGGCTGAAGAGCGTAAACGTGATGCGCTGTCCACCCCTCAGGAGAATGTATGAGCAGTACCGTAACACTGGATTTGCAGAATGTCTGTGAAAAACCTCAGGGGTTGCCCGATGAAGCGTCATTTTTGCGCTGGCTGACGGCAGCGGTTTCGCTGTTTCAGCCGGAGAGTGAAGTCACTATCCGGCTGGTGGATGAAGCCGAAAGCCATGAACTGAACCTGACTTATCGGGGAATGGATAAACCCACCAATGTGTTGTCGTTCCCGTTTGAGGCACCGCCAGGTATCGACAACCTGCCGCTACTTGGCGACCTGATTATCTGCAGACAGGTCGTAGAGCGGGAAGCCGCAGAGCAGCAGAAGTTGCCCGAGGCCCACTGGGCACATATGGTCGTACATGGAACTCTGCATCTGTTAGGCTATGACCACATCGAAGATGAGGAAGCTGAAGAGATGGAAGGGATAGAAACTGAGATAATGCTTGCTATGGGCTATCCTGACCCGTACATTTCCGAGAAAGACATCGATTGATGTCCGGCTAACCCCGGCCCCCTGCTGTCAGTGTCGTTCCCTGACAGCGTAAAATTCAAATACAGTGAGTACTAAATAAATACGCCATGAGCGATGACCATTCTCAAAACAGCGACACCCCCGGTAGTAAAAAGGGATTCTTCTCATTACTGATTAATCAACTGTTTCACGGTGAGCCGCAAAACCGTGATGAATTACTGGAGTTAATCCGTGATTCTGAACAGAATGAGTTGATTGACCAGGATACCCGCGACATGCTGGAAGGCGTGATGGAAATCGCCGAGCAGCGGGTACGAGATATTATGATCCCCCGCTCCCAGATGATCACCCTGAAAAAAGAGCAGTCACTCGAAGAGTGCCTGGACGTGATTATTGAGTCTGCACACTCCCGGTTCCCTGTGATCAGTGAAGATAAAGATCATGTGGAAGGTATTCTGATGGCCAAAGATTTACTGCCCTTTATGCGCAGTAATTCTGCTCCGTTCAGTATTGCTGATGTCCTGCGCCCTGTGGTGGTCGTGCCGGAAAGTAAACGTGTCGACCGCATGCTGAAAGAATTTCGCTCACAGCGCTATCATATGGCGATCGTCATCGATGAATTTGGTGGTGTTTCGGGACTGGTGACCATCGAAGATATTCTTGAACTGATCGTCGGGGAAATTGAAGATGAGTACGACGAAGAGAATGACAGCGATATTCGCCAGCTCAGTCGCCATACTTATTCGTTGCGGGCCCTGACTCCGATAGAAGACTTCAACGAACTGTTTGGTACCAACTTCAGCGATGAAGAAGTTGATACCATTGGCGGTCTGGTCATGCAAAGCTTCGGCCACCTGCCTGCCAGAGGCGAAAGTATTACCCTGGAAGGTTATCAGTTTAAAGTGGCGATGGCCGACCGACGTCGGATCCTGCAGGTTCATGTAAAAATTCCAGACGATGCGACTACACCTCAACCGGAAGACGAATAACAGCCTATGACGGCACTCAATCAGTTACTCTGGCAACAGAAAATACGCTTGTTGCTGGCTTTACTTACGGGTGCCGTTGGCACCCTGGCATTCTCGCCTTATGATTTCTGGCCTGCGGCTCTGTTATCCCTTACGGGACTACAGGCATTAACGTTGAAACGCTCTACTCCACAAGCGCTGGCCATTGGCTTTGTCTGGGGGATGGGACTGTTTGGTTCAGGAGTTAACTGGGTATATGTCAGCATCGCGACCTTTGGCGGCATGCCAGGCCCGGTGAATATCTTTCTTGTCGTTTTGCTGGCAGCCTGGCTATCTCTGTTTCCGATGCTGTTCAGCGCCGTGCTGAACCGGTTTTGGCCAGCAGCAAGCCTGACCCGCCTGGTTCTGGCTGCACCCGCATTGTGGCAGGTGACTGAATTTTTACGAGGCTGGGTTCTGACCGGATTCCCGTGGCTGCAGTTCGGTTACAGCCAGATAGAAGGTCCCCTGAAAGGTCTGGCACCCATCGCCGGGGTAGAGAGTATCACTCTGGTATTGATGGTCATCGCCGGGCTGATTACCTATAGCCTGCTACAGAGAAATCTGCGGGCGTTGCTGGTTGCCGTAGCCATTCTGGTTATTGGCTGGCCGTTGCGCTACCTGCAATGGTATCAGCCACAATACGACCGCAAGGTTTCGGTCGCGTTAGTTCAGGGCAATATTCCCCAGTCGATGAAATGGGACCCTCAACAACTACAGTCCACACTCAACACTTATCTGCGTCTGACCCGTCCGCTACTGGGTAATTCTAAAATTATCATCTGGCCAGAGTCTGCAATCACAGACCTTGAGACCAATCAACAGCCCTTCCTGACTCAGTTGGATCAGGTACTGCGCAATCACGGAAGTACACTGGCAACCGGCATTGTTGATTCAAGATTGCAGGCGGATAACCGTTATCATGATTACAACAGTGTTGTCGTGTTGGGTAACCCACAGCCTTACAGTTATCAGAGCCAGGATCGCTATCAGAAAAATCACCTGGTACCCTTTGGCGAATTTGTTCCTATGGCCAGTCTGCTCAGGCCACTGGCTCCATTTTTCGATTTACCGATGTCCGGGTTCAGTCGTGGCAAGTATGTTCAGCCCCCCTTAAATCTTGATGGTTATCAGCTAACCACTGCTATCTGTTACGAAATCGTCCTCGGTGAACATGTCAGAGATAACTTCCGCCCCGATACAGATTTTCTGCTGACGGTGTCTAATGATGCATGGTTTGGTCACTCCATCGGTCCATGGCAACATCTGCAAATGGCAAGAATGCGTGCTCTGGAGCTTGGCAGGCCCCTGCTAAGAAGCACCAATAACGGTGTTACCGCTATCGTGGACGCACAGGGTAATATTACCCGTGAAATCCCACAATTCCATGAAGGTGTCCTGCAGGCTGAAGTGACCCCGACACGGGGAATCACCCCTTACGCCCGTACCGGTAATCTGACCGTCTGGCTGATATCGGCGTTCGCCGTTGCCACTGCACTGGTCTTCCGCCGCCGCCTTTAAACCAGCTGCCGGAGCCTGACTCCGGCAATTATCCTCTTTGCTTCTGTCCGTCCTTGTTCCCATAAACTTCGCTCTATCACCGTCATGGCCTGCGCTCTTCATTGAACCTGTAATGATTGTCTTTCCTGTTTCACTGATGGCATACATATTGCTTAATGATTAGCGATGCTTAGAAACACACTGAAACAGCCTGGTGCAGCATGATTTGCACCAATATCGTGCAAACACCGACAACTGATGGTTAGTTATGCATATTATTGTTCAGATTGCGTTCATTATCTCAGTTAAGAAACAATAACGTTTCATTTCATTAACAATGAGCTAAGGTAAAACTGTAACCAGTTACAGCAAACTCACTCAATCATCTATTTCTGCCTCCCGCTGCCTGAAGACGGGAGACAAAAGGAGCCCGGATATGAAATTACGGAAACTGGCCCTTGGCCTTGCGATCACTGGTATTCTGTCTGGTGTGGTATATGCTGCGGATACCCCTTCAGCCCAATCCCCGACGCTCGATAAAATTGCTAAAAACGGCGTCGTTGTGGTGGGCCACCGCGAGTCATCTGTGCCCTTTTCTTACTACGATAATCAACAGAAAGTCGTGGGTTATTCACAGGATTATTCCAACGCCATTGTCGAAGCGATTAAAAAGAAACTGAATAAACCCGATCTGACGGTAAAAATGTTACCAATCACCTCACAGAACCGTATCCCGTTGCTGCAAAACGGAACCTATGATTTTGAATGTGGTTCAACGACCAACAACCTGGAGCGGCAAAAGCAGGCTGATTTCTCGGATACTATTTTTGTTGTCGGTACACGACTGCTGGTAAAAAAAGGCAGCCCGATTAAAGATTTCCCCGATCTGAAAGGTAAAACGGTAGTGGTGACCTCCGGAACCACTTCAGAAATTCTGCTGAATAAACTTAATGATGAGAAAAAAATGGGTATGCGGATCATCAGTGCCAAAGATCATGGCGATTCGTTCCGTACTCTGGAAACAGGCCGCGCCGTCGCGTTTATGATGGATGATGCTTTACTGGCCGGTGAACGAGCTAAGGCTAAAAAACCTGCAGACTGGGTGATCGTCGGTACACCTCAATCCCATGAAGCCTATGGTTGTATGCTGCGCAAAAATGATCCTGAATTTAAACAACTGATGGACAGCACCATTGCACAGGCACAGACCTCAGGTGAAGCCGCCAAATGGTATGATCGCTGGTTCAAACAGCCTATTCCGCCAAAAAATATGATTATGAACTTCGACATGTCAGAAGACATGAAAGCGTTGTTTAAATCACCTAATGATAAAGCACTCAACTAACCACAACCCTGAAAGCAATTAAGTGCTTCAGAAGTAACTGAAGCTTCTGACGCCACCGCACACACACTATTGTGCCAGCGGTGGCGTCAATATGGCTGAGTTCATCAGTCTTCGGGGTAGCGATGCTATCCTTTTTACCGGGAGTTGATTATGGGCACAAACTGGAACTGGGGGATATTTTTTGAACAGGCCCCATTCGGCAATACCACTTATCTGGGTTGGTTATGGTCCGGTTTCCAGGTCACGATTGCTGTCTCGTTATGTGCATGGGTGGTGGCATTTCTGGTCGGTTCGCTGTTTGGAATTTTGCGTACCCTGCCGAATCGCTTTTTGTCAGCCATCGGTGCCTGCTATGTCGAGCTGTTTCGTAACATTCCACTGATTGTTCAGTTTTTCTTTTGGTATCTGGTTGCTCCGGAGCTGGTGGGGGAGAAACTGGGGATGTGGTTTAAATCTGAACTTGACCCAAATATTCAGTTTTTCATCAGTTCCGTGATTTGCCTGGGGCTATTCACTGCTGCCCGCGTGTGTGAGCAGGTCAGAACCGCTATCCAGTCACTGCCGCGTGGTCAGAAAAATGCCAGTATGGCACTGGGTATGACACTCCCACAGTGTTACCGCTACGTATTATTGCCCAATGCTTACCGTATCATCGTCCCCCCTATGACTTCAGAAATGCTCAACCTGGTGAAGAACTCAGCCATTGCCTCGACTATCGGGCTGGTGGATATGGCTGCGCAGGCAGGTAAATTACTGGACTACTCTGCGCATGCCTACGAGTCGTTCACTGCCATTACTGTGGCTTATATCATTATTAATGCTGCCATCATGCTGGCCATGAGTCTGCTGGAACGCAAACTGCGCTTACCTGGCCATATAGGGAGTAAATAATGTATTCATTTGACTGGAGCTCCATTCCGCCAAGCCTGCCATTCCTTGCTGACGGAATGATAGTGACGCTTAAAATTACCGTCTGTGCCATCGTCTTTGGCATTCTTTGGGGCACATTACTTGCCGTTATGCGTTTGTCCGGAGTCAGGGTCATTAGCTGGCTGGCCCGATTATATGTCAATCTTTTCAGGGCAGTACCGCTGGTCATGGTGCTTTTGTGGTTTTACCTGATAGTCCCCGGGTTTCTGCAATCGGTACTCGGTTTGTCACCGAAAACCGATATCCGGCTGATTTCCGCAATGGTGGCATTTTCGCTATTTGAAGCCGCCTACTATTCCGAGATCATCCGCGCAGGAATTCAGAGTATTGGCAAGGGGCAGTCCGGCGCGGCACTGGCTTTAGGAATGACCCAGTGGCAGGCCATGCGGTTGGTGATTCTGCCACAGGCTTTCCGTGCCATGGTGCCATTACTGCTAACCCAGGGGATAGTGCTGTTTCAGGATACTTCCCTGGTTTATGTCCTGAGCCTGGCTGACTTCTTCCGTACCGCCTCCACCATCGGCGATCGGGATGGTACCCAGGTAGAAATGATACTGTTTGCCGGTCTGGTCTACTTTGCTATCAGTCTGAGCATTTCACTGCTGGTCAGTTATATAAAAAAGAGAAGGGCCGTCTGATGATTAACCTGAAAAATGTTTCTAAATGGTATGGTCACTTTCAGGTGCTGACAGACTGCACCACGGAAGTTAAAAAAGGTGAGGTTGTGGTGGTATGCGGCCCGTCAGGGTCGGGGAAATCAACACTGATCAAAACAGTGAATGGTCTGGAGCCGGTTCAACAGGGAAGTATTCTGGTCAACGGTACTGAAGTCAATGATCGGAAAACTAATCTGGCGAAACTGCGCAGTAAAGTAGGCATGGTATTCCAACACTTTGAACTGTTTCCGCATCTGAGTATTGTCGATAACCTGACGCTGGCTCAGGTGAAAGTCCTGGGCAGAAATAAAACAGAAGCCCGGGAGAAAGGACTGAAACTCCTGGCCAGGGTCGGGCTGGCAGCTCATGCAGAGAAATTTCCCGGACAGTTGTCTGGCGGACAACAACAAAGGGTGGCAATAGCCAGAGCACTTTGTATGGACCCCATTGCTATGTTGTTTGATGAACCTACGTCGGCACTGGACCCGGAGATGATTAATGAAGTGCTGGATGTCATGGTAGAGCTGGCCAATGAAGGCATGACAATGATGGTTGTCACCCATGAAATGGGCTTTGCCCGTAAGGTAGCAAACCGGGTCATTTTTATGGATGAGGGAAAAATTGTCGAGGATTCTGACAAGGATGCATTTTTTAATCATCCTGCTTCAGACCGGGCCAAAGATTTCCTGGCGAAAATAATTCACTAATCTTCAGTTCTGGCATTTCACTGCGGCGGTGGTGAAATGCCGGTATTTCCGGGGCAGCAATCGCTTTTTGCTTGCAGGTGTTGTTCTTCAGCCCTGAAATACTCCGTTTTCTACCGCTGCCCCCCACCGGTTTCCCGGATAAATCTCCTCCCGGAGTCATGCGGGTGTTGTTGCGCACCGGGCTTATGGGTATGCTATGCGGATCGTAGAAAAATCACTGCAGTTAGCTTCGCGCAATTCAACAAGGACCACAGGCTGCCATGCAAGAGCAATACCGCCCGGAAGAGATAGAATCTAAAGTCCAGAAACACTGGCACGATCAGGAAACCTTTAAAGTCACTGAACAGGAAGGGAAAGAGAAGTACTACTGCCTGTCAATGTTACCCTATCCTTCTGGTCGTCTACACATGGGACACGTGCGTAACTACACCATCGGTGATGTTATTGCCCGTTATCAGCGACTGCTCGGGAAAAATGTTCTGCAGCCGATAGGCTGGGATGCTTTCGGTCTGCCTGCTGAAGGAGCTGCGGTGAAAAATAATACCGCCCCTGCCCCGTGGACCTACGAAAATATTGCCTACATGAAAAACCAGCTGAAACTGCTGGGTTTTGGTTATGACTGGAGCCGTGAGCTGGCCACCTGTCAGCCGGAATATTACCGCTGGGAACAGTGGTTCTTCACCAAATTATTCGAGAAAGGCCTGGTCTACAAAAAAACCTCAGCGGTGAACTGGTGCCCAAATGACCAGACCGTACTGGCGAATGAACAGGTTATCGAAGGCTGCTGCTGGCGTTGCGATACCAAAGTTGAACGTAAAGAAATCCCGCAATGGTTCATTAAAATTACCGCCTACGCAGAAGAGTTATTAAATGACCTGGATACGCTGGAAGGCTGGCCTGAACAGGTTAAAACCATGCAGCGCAACTGGATCGGTCGTTCCGAAGGGGTTGAAATCACCTTTGATGTCGCCGACAGCAGCGAAAAACTGACCGTTTATACGACCCGCCCCGACACTTTTATGGGTGCGACTTATGTGGCTGTCGCCGCCGGACACCCGCTGGCGCAGCAGGCTGCGGTGAATAACCCAGACCTGACAGCATTTATTGATGAATGCCGGAATACCAAAGTTGCCGAAGCTGACATGGCAACAATGGAGAAGAAAGGTCACCCGACCGGGACGTTTGTGGTTCACCCGCTGACCGGTGAAAAATTACCGCTATGGGTCGCTAACTTTGTCCTGATGGAATATGGCACCGGTGCGGTGATGGCAGTCCCTGGCCATGACCAGCGTGACTGGGAATTTGCCCGTAAATATGACCTGCCGATTAAAGCGGTGATCCTCAACGAAGATGGCAGTGAGCCGGACATTTCTGAAGCAGCAATGACCAGCAAAGGAACTCTGTTTAATTCTGCACAGTTCGATGGTCTCTCTTATCAGGACGGTTTTAATGCCATTGCCGATGCACTGGCCGCCAAAGGTGTAGGCGAACGTAAAGTCAACTATCGTCTGCGTGACTGGGGTGTTTCCCGTCAGCGTTACTGGGGTGCACCGATCCCCATGGTGACTCTGGAAGACGGTACCGTTATTCCGACACCTGAAGACCAGCTGCCAGTAATTCTGCCGGAAGATGTCGAAATGAATGGCATCACCAGTCCGATCAAAGCCGATCCTGAGTGGGCGAAAACTACCGTCAACGGTCAGCCGGCACTGCGCGAAACAGATACCTTCGATACCTTTATGGAATCTTCATGGTACTACGCACGCTACACCTGTGCTGATTATGATAAAGGAATGCTGGACCCGGCGGCGGCCAACTACTGGCTGCCGGTGGATCAGTATGTAGGTGGTATCGAGCATGCCATCATGCACCTGATGTATTTCCGTTTCTTCCACAAGTTATTACGTGATGCAGGTCTGGTGAACTCCAGTGAACCAGCCAGGCGCCTGTTATGTCAGGGAATGGTTCTGGCGGATGCCTTCTACTACACCGGTGCCAGTGGAGAGCGTAACTGGGTTTCCCCGGTCGATGTCTCAGTGGTACGCGATGACAAAGGCCGGATTACCAGTGCAACAGACAAAGACGGTCGTGAAGTGACTTATGCCGGTATGAGTAAGATGTCAAAATCTAAAAATAACGGTATTGACCCACAACTGATGGTTGAGCGCTACGGTGCTGATACCGTACGTCTGTTTATGATGTTTGCTTCTCCGGCAGATATGACTCTGGAATGGCAGGAGTCCGGAGTTGAAGGCGCTAACCGCTTCCTGAAACGTGTCTGGAAACTGGTTTACGATCACAGCAGTAAAGGGAGCGCTCCGGCTCTGCAGGCTGATGTACTCAACGAAGACCAGAAGGCACTGCGTCGCGATGTTCATAAAACTATTGCTAAAGTATCGGATGATATTGGCCGTCGTCAGACATTTAACACCGCCATTGCTGCTATCATGGAACTGATGAATAAACTGCTGAAGGCGCCTCAGGATACCGATCAGGATCGGGCACTGATGCAGGAAGCTTTGGATTCTGTGGTCCGGTTGCTGTATCCATTCACTCCACATGCCTGCTTTGAATTGTGGCAGACACTGGGTCACACAGACACTATCGATAATGCCGCATGGCCGGTCGCTGACGAGAGTGCCATGGTTGAAGACTCCTTACTGGTGGTGGTTCAGGTGAATGGTAAAGTTCGTGGTAAAATTACTGTCCCGGTCACCGCAACCCAGGAGCAGGTTCAGGCACTGGCTGCTAAAGAACATCTTGTGGCAAAATATCTGGAAGGTGTGACTGTACGTAAAGTTATTTACGTTCCGGGTAAACTGCTTAACCTGGTCGTAGGTTAAGCGCAGGAGGCAATGTGCGACAATTTTTTTCAACCCTGATACTTGCGGTGGCCGTGTTGGCCACCGCAGGCTGTGGTTTTCATACCCGCGGGACGACACAGATCCCGAAGGAAATGCAGGCCATGATTTTAACCAGTAATGATCCCTATGGCCCTCTGGCCAGAACCGTGCGTCAGGAATTACGGTTAAATGCGATTACCCTGGTTGATGATAGTGCTGACCGACGTAATAGCATTCCGTCATTACGTCTTGAGGCAGAAAATACCGGTCGCTCTACTGCCTCTGTCTTCATTGATGGTACCGCTGCTGAGTATCAGCTGCACCTGACCGTGACAGCACAGGTCCTGTTACCGGGTAAAGGAATCTATCCATTGAGTACTACGGTCTACCGGACTTTCTTTGATAACTCCGCGGTTCCGCTGGCGAAGGATTCTGAGCAGGACATGATTTATCAGGAAATGCGGGTACGGGCTGCTGAGCAGCTGGTTCGGCAGTTAATCGCGGTACACGCGGCACAGCTCAACACAGCAGAAACTTTGCCAGCCCCGGAAACGATCACATCGCACTCCGGTCAGCAGAGTAATACTGCAGGTTCCGCGACCTCACAATGATGATCAGGATTTACCCTGAACAGCTCGCCGCGCAACTCTCAGAGGGATTGCGCGGCAGTTATTTTCTGTGTGGCAATGATCCCTTACTCCGTCAGGAGAGCCATGATGCCATTATCGCGGCTGCCCGACAGCATCAGTTTCTCGAAAATCTCAGATTCAGTGTGGACAACCACACTGACTGGGATGCCCTTTTCACTGCCTGCCAGTCCCTTAGCCTGTTCACCCAGCGTCAGACACTGACACTCGAGATGCCGGAAAATGGCCCGGCCACGGCACTGGCCACCCGGCTGTTACAGCTGGCCGAAATGCTGCACAGTGATCTGATACTGATTGTCCATCTGAATAAGCTCTCTAAGGCTCAGGAAAACAGCCAGTGGTTTAAAGCCCTGTCCGGCAACGGAGTCATGGTACCCTGTACGACCCCGGAACAGGCGCAACTTCCACGTTGGGTGAGCCAGCGTTGTACCGCACTCGGCCTGTCGGTGGACCCACAGGCCATCAATTTATTGTGTTACTGCTATGAGGGTAATCTGCTGGCGCTTTCACAGGCGCTGGAGCGTTTATCTTTATTGTGGCCGGAAGGCCAACTCACCTTGCCCAGAGTCGAGCAGGCAGTCAATGATGCCGCTCATTTTTCCCCGTATCATTGGGTGGATGCGATTCTTGGCGGAAAAAGTAAACGGGCGTTGCATATTCTGCAGCAACTGCAAAAAGAAGCTGTTGAACCCGTCATTCTGCTAAGGACATTACAACGCGAAGTCATGACACTGCTTCGTTTACAGCAGGACCGGGTCTCTCAGCCGGTTCGTCAACTGATGGACCAGCACCGTATCTGGCAAAACCGCAGGCCGCTGTTTAGTACAGCCCTGCAACGGCTGAATAAATCACGGCTTCATCAGTCAATCCGTCTGCTGGCCGCTATCGAACGGATGATCAAACAGGATTTCGGTAGTGATGTCTGGTCGGCACTCAGTACTCTGACGCTGCAACTCTCTCTTGACCAAAGTTCACCGGCACTTGATCATGTCTGAACTTCATGCGCTGTTTGGCGGCACCTTCGATCCTGTTCATTATGGTCATCTGCATGCGGTGGAAGCTCTGGCCGCACATACCGGGTTGCATAAAGTCACATTGCTGCCCAATAATCTGCCGCCTCACCGGCCTCAGCCGGAAGCCAGTGCAGAACAACGTCTCGCGATGTTGCGTTGTGCCATCGCTGACTTACCTTTATTTGAGATTGATGACCGGGAATTGCGGCGTAATGAGCCGTCCCGGACAGTCACCACTCTGGAAATGTTACGTGCCGAACGCGGATCCTCACAGCCCCTGGCTTTTATTATTGGTCAGGACTCTTTGCTGACGCTGAATACCTGGCACTGCTGGCAGGAACTGACATCATTATGCCACTTGCTGGTCTGCCGTCGTCCTGGCTATCAGCACTCCCCTGAATCTCCTGAACTACAACACTGGATCAACCAGCATCTGACCCATGATATACAACAATTACATCAGCAACCTTCAGGACTGATCCTGCTGGCGGATACTCCGCTATACTCAATATCAGCGACCGAAATCCGTCAACGTCGTCATGCAGGTCTTTCCTGTGCGGATTTGTTACCGCAACCGGTGATAAACTACATCGACCAGGCTGGCTTATATCGCGATTGATTGTGGCATGCTATACTGCGCCGCTTCAAATTCAGCCGGTCGGCAGAAACGACGGGCATTCTGTTTTGTCAGTTCATCACGAGGGGAACCTTTTGCAAGGCCAGACACTCCAATCCTTTGTTATCGATAAAGTCGATGACCTTAAAGCTCAGGATATCATTGCTATTGATGTCCGGGGGAAATCCAGCATCACCGATTGTATGGTTATCTGTACCGGTACGTCCAACCGCCACGTCGTGTCCATTGCTGATCACCTGGTCCAGGAATCACGCGCAGCCGGCGTCAGCCCGCTGGGCACCGACGGTAAAGAGAGCGGTGACTGGGTGGTTGTCGATCTCGGTGAAGTTATTGTCCATGTGATGCAGGAAGAAAGCCGCCAGTTATACGAACTGGAAAAACTCTGGGGCTGATGAGTGAAACTGCAACTTGTCGCCGTCGGTACTAAAATGCCTGACTGGGTGCAGACCGGATTTATGGATTACCTGCGCCGTTTCCCCAAAGATATGCCGTTTGAACTGACTGAAGTTCCTGCCGGTAAACGGGGTAAAAATGCAGATATTAAACGCATTCTTGAAAAAGAAGGCGATGCAATGCTGGCTGCTGTCGGAAAAGGTAACCGGATTGTCACTCTTGATATCCCTGGGCACCCCTGGGAAACCCCACAGCTGGCACAGCAACTGGAACGCTGGAAACAGGATGGTCGGGATGTCAGCCTGCTCATCGGCGGGCCGGAAGGACTGGCTCCCGCCTGTAAAGCTGCCGCCGAACAAAGCTGGTCTTTATCAGCGCTTACACTCCCTCACCCGCTGGTGCGTGTTCTGGTCGCAGAAAGC
This sequence comes from Tatumella sp. UBA2305, assembly GCF_002345795.1. Lineage (NCBI taxonomy): Bacteria > Pseudomonadati > Pseudomonadota > Gammaproteobacteria > Enterobacterales > Erwiniaceae > Tatumella > Tatumella sp. UBA2305. Next base: position 46,548 of record NZ_DDVT01000019.1, on the reverse strand, counting down.
CTCTACCGGGCGTGGAGTATTACTACCAACCACCCTTATCACCGCGAATAGCCCGATAAGGTAACTTCCGGACTGACAGGCCGCGGATGAATTTAACCAGAAGTGCTTTCAGGGATTACAGTGCCGAACAACAATTGTTCGCCAGACGGGCGTTAATTGCTTTTCTCGGCATTTTTATGCTGAGTGCGATTCTGGTGTTTAACCTCTGGCATCTGCAAATTCTGCATTTTGATGATTACAGTACCCGGTCGAATCAGAACCGTATTAAACTGGTCCCGGTCGCCCCCAGCAGGGGAATCATTTACGATCGGAACAAAATTCCGCTGGCAGTCAACCGGACCATCTACCAGGCTGAACTGATTCCTGAAAAAGTGGCTAATCTGTCACAAACTTTACGTGAGTTACAGGCCGTCCTGAATTTAAGCCAGGAAGATCTTGATGCGTTTGAAAAAGAACGTAAACGTTCCCGGCGTTTTACTTCTATCCCACTGAAAAGTAATCTTAACGATTTACAGATAGCCCGTTTTTCCGTCAATCAATATCGTTATCCCGGGGTTGAAATTAAAGGGTATCAGCGGCGCTATTATCCTTATGGCGCTACCCTGACCCATGTTGTGGGATACGTTTCCAAAATCAATGATCGTGATGTCCAGCGGCTCGATCAGGAAGGAAAAACCGGTAACTATGCGGCGACTCATGATATCGGTAAATTGGGTATTGAGAGTTACTACGAAGATACACTGCACGGGAAAACAGGTTATGAAGAAGTCGAGGTCAATAATCGTGGCAGGGTAATTCGTCAGCTAAATCAGGAGCCACCGGTTGCTGGTCACGATATCTACCTGAGCCTTGACCTCAGGCTACAACAATATATTGAAACGTTGTTACAGGGCAGTCGTGCCGCGGTGGTTGTGACCGATCCCCGCAACGGCGAAATACTCGCAATGGTTTCAAACCCGAGTTACGATGCCAACCTGTTCGTTAACGGTATTTCGTCTACCGACTATAAAGGACTCCTGACCGATCAGAACCGTCCTTTGTACAACAGGGCCATCCAGGCTGCCTATCCGCCAGCCTCCACGGTAAAACCTTATGTCGCTGTTTCAGCATTATCCGCAGGTGTAATTAATCGTAACACCTCATTATTTGATCCTGGCTGGTGGCAACTGCCTGGCACCGATAAGCGCTATCGCGACTGGAAAAAATGGGGTCATGGCCGGCTAAATGTCACGAAATCTCTTGAAGAATCTGCTGATACTTTTTTCTATCAGGTCGCCTATGATATGGGGATCGACCGGTTGTCAGAATGGATGCAGAAATTTGGTTATGGTTCCCGTACCGGGATTGATTTACCCCAGGAAAGTGCCGGCAATATGCCGACCCGTGAATGGAAGTTACGCCGGTATAAAAAACCCTGGTATCAGGGAGATACCATTCCGGTGGGAATAGGCCAGGGTTACTGGACAGCTACACCGTTGCAGATGAATAAGGCATTGATGACACTGATTAATGATGGTGTGGTGAAAGTCCCTCATTTTTTGGTAGCCGAAAGCCGCGGCTCTGAAATTATTCCTTTCCGTCCGGCTGAGGCAGGTCGCATCGGTGAAATCGATTCGGGTTACTGGGAAATTGCTAAAGATGGCATGTATGGCGTCGCGAACCGGCCAAATGGCACAGCCCGTAAAAGTTTTGAAAATGCTCCGTACAAAATAGCGGCCAAATCGGGTACCGCCCAGGTGTTTGGTCTGAAAGAAAATGAAACCTACAATGCCCATCGGATTGCTGAGCGACTCAGGGATCATAAGCTGATGACAGCCTTTGCGCCATACGATAATCCACGGGTTGCTGTCACTATGATTTTAGAAAACGGTGGTGCGGGTGCCGCAGTCGGCACCATTATGCGGCAGATTCTGGATCACATTATGCTGGGAGATAACAACACAGACCTCCCGCAGGCTGCACCGCTTCCTCCAGGTTACGAAGGTGAGTAATTATGTCTTTGAGTGATAGTCCACAGAAGAATTCGATCTGGACCCGTATTCATATCGATCCTCTGTTTGTACTGATAATTTTTGCCCTGCTCACCTATAGCGGATTTGTGATCTGGAGCGCCAGTGGTCAGGATCCCGGGATGATGGAACGTAAGCTGGGCCAGATAGCAATGGGAGTTACCCTGATGCTGGTGCTGGCTCAGGTTCCGCCACGTGTTTATGAAAGCTGGGCGCCCTACCTGTATATCCTGAGTATTATCCTGCTGGTGGCTGTTGATGCCTTTGGACATATCAGTAAAGGGGCGCAGCGCTGGCTTGACCTTGGCTTTATTCGTTTTCAGCCTTCTGAGATAGCCAAAATCGCTGTTCCTCTGATGGTAGCCCGGTTTATTAACCGGGATGTCTGTCCGCCGACACTCAAAAATACCGCATTAGCATTGATACTGATTTTTTTACCGACTCTGCTGGTGGCCGCTCAGCCAGACCTCGGTACGGCTATTCTTATTGCAGCTTCAGGACTGTTTGTACTGTTCCTGTCTGGAATGAGCTGGAAACTGATTGCCATTGCGCTAATACTGGTTGCTGCCTTTATCCCTATTCTGTGGTTCTTTCTGATGCACGACTATCAGCGTGACCGGGTGATGATGTTGCTCAATCCGGAAAGTGATCCGCTGGGGGCTGGATACCATATTATTCAGTCAAAAATTGCTATTGGATCGGGCGGCCTTCACGGTAAAGGCTGGTTGCACGGCACACAGTCACAACTTGAGTTTTTGCCTGAACGCCACACTGACTTCATTTTTGCGGTACTGGCAGAAGAGTTGGGGCTGGTAGGTGTACTGGCATTACTGGCACTGTATCTGTTATTAATTATGCGCGGGCTGGTGATTGCAGCCAAAGCACAAACGACCTTTGGTCGTGTGCTGTCCGGTGGCATCATGCTGATATTATTTGTCTATGTCTTTGTTAATATTGGTATGGTAAGTGGTATTTTGCCGGTTGTAGGTGTTCCGCTACCGTTAATCAGTTATGGCGGTTCAGCACTGATTGTATTAATGGCAGGATTTGGCATCGTAATGTCGATCCATACTCATCGAAAAATGTTATCAAAAAGCGTTTAAGAGGCGATACATGCGTAAGGAATTGCTGATCAGTATTGGACTGGCATCGTTAGTGTTGGCGGGGTGTTCCGGCAACCAGGAGCAACAGTATGCGGCTCCTCCTCAACCCGCCTGGACTGGCCCTGTGGTCGAAATTCCAGGGGTACAGCCAAAGTATGAAGCATTGATCCCATCAGCTAATCAGGATTATAAGGTCAATGGTTCCAGTTATACCGTAGTAAAAGATACCTCTAATTTTAGCCAGGTAGGCCTTGCCAGTTCTTATGGTCAGGAGTCTGCCGGAAATACCACTGCCTCAGGAGAAGCCTTTGATCCCAATGCTTACACTGCGGCCTCCCCTGTCCTGCCAATTCCCAGCTATGCCAGGGTAACTAACCTGGCTAACGGTCGCCAACTGGTGGTTAGAATTAATGACCGTGGTCCTTTTGTTCAGGGGAGAATCATTGACCTGTCTTCATCTTCAGCGAATCGCCTGAATATCTCTGACAACACCCGCGTGCGTGTCGATCCCATTATCGTGTCACCGGACGGAACATTATCCGGTCCGGGCACAGTGGGAACTAAAGTCGCCATCCAGAGTTATGATCTGCCGGCACGGCCAAATCTTGACAGCCCGATGCCATCAGCCCCTACCGTAGGTGGCAGCAGTACTGCATTGCCTGAAACAGCACCTGCGGCAGGAAATAGTGATGCTCAGAGTAACGTAATGCCAGTGTCTAACAGTAGCCTGCAAACGAATAACAGTATGGGTGCACCGGTACACAGCAATGGTTTCCTTGGTGCACCACAACCCCTGGCTAGTGGTGTTCTGGAATCCGACACCCCGGCGGCTCCGGCTACTGCCACAGCACCAGCCCATACGGCACCACAATCAGAAGCGGCTGCAGAAGCTGCTGCGGTAACAGCACCAGACCCCGGTCCCGTCTTTTCACCCGTGCCTGCAGCCAAAACACCGGTAGCTAAAGCCCCTGCGGTTACTGCCGGCGAAGGTCATGGATTTGTGGTTCAGGTGGCAGCTATCAATGACCAGCAACGTGCGACACAACTGGCCCAAAAACTGGGGGAGCGTTTTGGCGTTACCGGCCGTACTGAAGTCGTCAACGGAAATGTCTATCGTGTTCAGTTGGGCGGTTATACCGATCGCAAGCAAGCCGTCGCGTTACAGCAACGGTTAGCAAGTGATCAGATCGCTTCATTTGTGACCACCGCGCATTAATTTTCCCTTTACTGCGTGTAAAAGCATAAACTTAAGTAAAGCAGGATGCCTGCCAGTCAGGCATCCTGTTATAGTTTGTGACAAACATTCCTGTCCGCAGATAAAGTTATTCTAAAAATGAACAGAAAGACCTCTTGTAATTTATTTTCTAAATTCAGCGCAGTATCTCTGGCCGTGTTACTGTTGAGTCACTCAGCTCTGGCTGATGAAGTTAATTTAAAAACCATGATCCCGGGTGTACCGGACATCGATGCGGAAGCCTATATTCTGATCGATTATAATTCCGGTACTGTGCTGGCCGAGAAGAATGCCGATTCCCGCCGCGATCCCGCAAGCCTGACAAAAATGATGACCAGTTATGTCATTGGCCAGGCAATAAAAGCGGGTAAAATTCATCAGGATGATATGGTTACGGTGGGCCAGGATGCCTGGGCAACCGGTAATCCTGTGTTTAAAGGTTCATCGCTGATGTTTCTGAAACCGGGTGACCGGGTTCCTGTTTCACAACTCACCCGGGGCATTGTGCTGCAATCCGGTAATGATGCCTGTGTCGCTATGGCTGACTATGTTGCCGGTTCACAGGACGCCTTTGTCGGACTGATGAATAACTATGTTAAGGCTCTGGGGTTAAAGAACACTTATTTTAAAACGGTCCACGGACTGGATGCCGAAGGTCAGTACAGCTCAGCCCGCGATATGGCACTTATCGGCCGTGCACTGATCCACGATGTTCCTGAAGAGTATGCTATCTATAAAGAGAAGGAATTTACCTTCAATAATATTCGTCAGACTAACCGTAACGGGCTGTTATGGGATACCAGTCTGAATGTCGATGGCATAAAGACCGGCCATACAAATTCAGCCGGCTATAATCTGGTGGCCTCAGCCACAGAAGGACAGATGCGGCTGATTTCCGCTGTCCTGGGCGGGCGTACCTATAAAGGCCGTGAAACCGAAAGCAAGAAATTGCTGACCTGGGGATTCCGCTTCTTTGAAACAGTGTCACCGCTAAAAGCCGGAAAAGATTTCGCGTCAGAGCCGGTCTGGTTTGGTAATAGTGATCTTGCTCAGCTCGGTGTAGAAAAAGATGTCTGGCTGACTGTACCGCGAGGTCGGGCTAAAGATCTTAAAGCAAGTTATGTACTGAATAATACTGAGCTGCATGCTCCGTTGGCTAAAAATCAGGTCATCGGCACCATTGACTTCCAACTGGATGGTAAAACAATTGCCAAAGAACCTCTGGTCGTACTGAATGAGGTGAAACAGGGTGGTTTCTTTAGCCGGATAATCGATTATATTAAACTGATGTTCCGCCACTGGCTGGGGTAACCTGGTGGGTTGAATTCCCCGTCCCCGCCCCAACATAATAAAGTATTACCATGCCCCCGAATTTTCGGGGGCATCTTTTGTTCACGGAGTCACTATGAAAACCAAACTTAATGAATTGCTCGAATTCCCTACCCCGTTCACCTATAAAGTTATGGGGTTAGCACAGCCAGAGCTGGTTGATCAGGTGATTGAAGTAGTGCAACGCCATGCCCCCGGTGATTACTCACCGGATGTAAAACCAAGCAGCAAAGGCAATTATCACTCAGTTTCTATTACGATTAACGCGACTCATATCGAGCAGGTCGAGACGCTTTACGAAGAACTCGGCAATATCGAAATTGTTCGTATGGTGCTGTAATCCCCTGCGCCGGGTAATGGCTGATGTTCAGCCCAGACTCCCGGCGCTATACTCCCCTTACCTGTTCTCTACCGGATTAACCCCTTGTCTGAACACCTTATTGTCCGACAGCTAGGATTACGTGACTGGCATGCTGTTTCTCAGGCAATGCATCAGTTTACCGATCAGCGTACGGCTGAGACCTGTGATGAATTATGGCTGGTTCAGCACTCTGCCGTATTTACCCAGGGCCAGGCGGGTAAAGCGGAACACCTGTTATCTCCTGGTGATATCCCTGTGATGCAAAGCGACAGAGGAGGCCAGGTCACCTATCATGGGCCGGGTCAGCAAGTTCTCTACGTGATGATCGATATTCGCCGTCGTAAGCTTGGTGTCAGGGAACTGGTCACAATACTTGAACAAACGGTGATTAATACACTGGCCGATTATTCTGTAACAGCCTGTTCGCGTGAAGATGCCCCGGGTGTTTATGTTGACGGAAAAAAAATATGTTCTCTGGGCCTGCGAATCCGCAAAGGCTGTTCATTTCATGGACTGGCGTTGAATATTGATATGGATCTGGGGCCCTTCCTGAGAATTAACCCCTGTGGTTATGCCGGAATGGAAATGACGCGGCTGGCGGATTTGACCGATGACCAACGGTTAAGTGAAGTCCCCCACCGGCTGGTGGATCATTTTACCCAACAGATAAGCTATCAGCATATCGATTTTACACAGCAAGTCCCACTGTTGCGTTGACTGCAGCTTTACAAATATGCAACTTTTGCAGTCTCTCGGGGCTGCTCCGCTGCAGGCAAAATGATATACTTTTTTCAATGTTACGAAATTAGTTGAATACAGACAGTCCTGTAGACAATCAGCAAACGGAACCCGCAGAAATGAGTAAACCTGTTCAGATAGAACGCGGCGTCAAATATCGTGATGCAGATAAGATGGCCTTGATCCCTGTTAAAACAGTTGTCACTGAGCGCCAGGAATTACTGCGTAAACCGGAATGGATGAAAATCAAGCTCCCTGCTGACTCCAGCCGGATTCAGGGTATCAAAGCGGCCATGCGCAAAAATGGTCTGCATTCCGTCTGTGAAGAAGCTTCCTGCCCAAATCTGTCAGAATGTTTTAATCACGGTACAGCGACTTTTATGATCCTGGGCGCTATTTGTACCCGTCGCTGCCCGTTTTGCGATGTTGCCCATGGCCGACCATTGCCTCCGGATGCAGCCGAAGCGGGTAAACTGGCCCAGGCTATCGCCGATATGAAACTGCGCTATGTGGTCATCACCTCCGTTGACAGAGATGACTTACGGGATGGCGGTGCACAACATTTCGCTGACTGCATCTCGGCAATTCGCGAAAAGAGCCCTGATATTAAAATTGAAACTCTGGTCCCGGACTTCCGGGGCCGGATGGACCGCGCACTGGAGATTCTGACAGCAACCCCACCGGATGTGTTTAACCATAATCTGGAAAACGTGCCACGGATTTATCGTCAGGTAAGACCAGGAGCCAATTATCAATGGTCGCTGACATTACTGGAAAGATTTAAGCAGGCCCATCCTGACATCCCGACAAAATCAGGGTTGATGGTCGGTCTGGGTGAAACCAATGCTGAAATTATAGAGGTCATGCGCGACTTACGTCGTCACGGGGTGACCATGCTGACTCTCGGCCAGTACCTGCAACCCAGCCGACATCATCTGCCGGTACAGCGCTATGTGAGCCCGGATGAATTCGATGAAATGAAAGCTGAAGCTATGGCAATGGGCTTTACTCATGCAGCCTGTGGGCCCTTTGTGCGGTCTTCTTACCATGCCGATATGCAGGCTCAGGGCATCGAAATTAAGTAATTTCGTTGGCGCAGGGGCTAAGGAAAGCGGCCTCTGCGAGTATTCCCTGAGAAGGTTACCGAATGACTGCCGTTTATAAAGATTTCGTGATACGGCGTACTGTTCCGATACCTGAAAAAACAAAAAAACCAGACAGTCTGACTATCTGGTTTTTACTGACAATAAATACGGATATTTATTGCGGGACTTACCATTATTCTTTATGAGTCACACGTTCAGCAGGGACTTCCTCTGCTTCACTTTTGGCAACGGCTGAATCATCATCTTTCATGGCTTTTTTAAAGCCTTTAATTGCGCTACCCAGGTCACCGCCTAATGAGCGTAATTTATTGGTGCCGAAAAGCAATACGATAAGAGCACCAATGATCAGCAGTTTTGCAATACTGATACCTTCCATAATATACCTTTAAACCTCTGCGAAGATCGTTACATCTACATTAATACGCAAATCTGAGTATAACACAAAACAATTCTGTAACAGACTACGAATAGCACTAATCATACCGAAAGCCTTCCCAATCGTTACAGAACAGACCCGAACCCGGCAACCACTCTCTGGTATCTCCTGTCATGGCAGGCTATTCTGGTGAAATTCAGGCAATAAAAAACCCGCCAGTAGCGGGTTTTAGAGATTCTGACTGAAAATTACAGGCTGATAACGTTAGCAGCAGATGGGCCTTTAGCACCGTCAGTAATTTCAAACTCTACACGCTGACCTTCAGCCAGAGTTTTGAAGCCATTGCTCACGATTGCAGAGAAATGTACGAATACATCTTTGCTGCCATCTTCAGGAGTAATGAAACCGAATCCTTTAGATTCATTAAACCACTTAACGTTACCTTTAATCTTGGACATCTTATTACCTTTACATGAAAAATGGACACTAAACTGTGTCGGTATCCAGTACATCAATTCCGGTGCAATTTGTCCAGCGCCATTTAAAGAAAAAGTGATAAATATCCCAATTTTGTCACAACAGGGCATTTTTTGCACAATGGCGATGGCTAAAACTGCAATCTTAACCACGCAAAGTAAACGTTTCCGTTGTTATGCGTACCAGGAATATAGGTCATCTGAAAATTTGCCGGGCCGTAACCAATCGATGCCAGCGGTAATACCAGCGGAATTGGGATATAGTTCCAGTTATTCCGCGCCGTCACTCCGGCAGTATAGCCGGCCCCCAGATGAAACTTCTGGTTACTGAATGGCCGCCATGTGGCCTCCCATCCATATCCACCAATCGGCTCCCATTTATTAAATGAGTCTTTAAACGCCATCAGATAAAGGCCCTGCCAGTTCCCTTTATCATCATAACGCGAAATACCTCCCCCGGCGCCCCAGGGTCTTTCGTTATACCGGTCGATATGCTCACGATCGTAAGTCAGACGGTTATGCCATGTGATGGCGGGTAGATATAAATCGAGGGATTGCGGTGATTTCCACGTTTCAGCAACATTGCCGGTAAAAGTATCCCAGTTCTGAGATATTGTCTGCCCGACTCCCGCGGCCTGTACCCCTGAAATGCCCAGCATTCCTGCCAGCACCGCAGCCATTTTGACCGTTCTCTTTGTATACACCAGATTGACCTGCCAGATAATGATTTCTAAATTGTGGTTCACTGAAGGCCCGGTGGCTCGTTCAGATCCCGACGATTAACGATATTATCTCCCCGCCAGAAACGCCCTGAGGGAGCATGTCATCATATTCCTTGCACCTTAGCCGGAAATTAAACATCAGACATTAGTCAGAAAAAAGACGACATTTCTTAAATAACGTGCTGTATATGATAGATAAAATTTCACTATCCCTATGGGTATCAGACAGATTTCCCAAAAATGCCAGTTATCGGTTGTAAATAAATGCTAACCGACAGGAGGTGCAGAGTTTTGGAATGTCATCAGATGCCAGGAAAATGGGTAATACGGGGTTCCCGACAGACGGTTAGCCGCCGGCCGGCGGCCTGATTATTTACAGGACCTTCAGACAGGAGTGTTAACAGATGTCAGTCTCAGAAAATGAAGTGGTTATCTCAGCCAGTCAACTACACCAGTTTATTTTTTCTCTGTGGCAGTATGCAGGCAGCGAAGTCACAGAAGCGCAACTGATTGCAGACCACCTGATTTCCGCGAATCTTGCCGGACATGACTCTCACGGAGCAGGCATGGTCCCTTCTTATATGCGCTCGTTGCAGCAGGGGCATTTGCAACTCAATCAGCAGGCACGACTGGTGAAAGACAGCGGCGTTATTCTGACCTTTGATGGTCAGGCTGCATTCGGGCAGGTTGCTGCCCGCCAGGCCATTGATGCTGGTATTGAGCGAGCCAAAAAATTTGGAATGTCTGCTGTCGGTTTGCATAACGCTCACCATATCGGACGCATCGGTTATTGGGCGGAGGCCTGCGCTGAACAGGGACTGGTATCATTTCACTTTGTTAATGTCACTGGTGACCCAATGGTAGCTCCGTTTGGCGGCAGTGATCGTCGTTTCGGCACCAATCCTTTCTGTGCCATTTTCCCCAGACCCGGCAAACCACCGCTGTTGCTTGATTTTGCCACCAGTGCAATCGCCTTTGGTAAAACCAGAGTGGCGTGGAATAAAGGTGCCCGGGTGGCCGATGGTTCTCTGATTGACAGTACCGGCCAACCCACCCGCGAACCGTCTGTCATGCATCAGTCACCTTATGGCGCTTTGTTACCCTTCGGGCAACACAAAGGTTATGCCCTTGCAGTCATGTGCGAAATACTGGGTGGAGCACTTTCCGGCGGTCAGACGACCTACCCGGAAACACTACAATCCAGCCATGACGCAATTTTCAACTGTATGACTTCGGTAATTATTAATCCTGAAGCTTTCGGGGCTCCCCATATGGAGCAGGAGGCAGAAGCTTTTATAGAGTGGGTGAAAAAATCGCCTGAAGCAGGACAGCAGGAAATTAAAGTACCGGGCGAATGGGAAGCCATGAATCGTGAAATCAGACAACGGGAGGGCATACCTCTGGATATTCAAAGCTGGAACGATATCGTGGCTGCTGCCAGGGTTGCTGGTATGCCCGGGAATGAAATTCCGGTTTGTCGCTGAGGCGGTGCCCGCAAAATTTATCCTGGTTTCAGCCTGCGGCATGCTGGCTGAAACCCAGTCTGGCCCCCGGTTAAAACCGTTCGCCAGGCGTATGAACCGTGGAGACTTCTGAATTAGTCTGTGCCAGAATCTCCCGGGCCATTTGCTCATCCTCAGGTGCCTTTTCAAGACTTTGCTGTTCCTCCCCTTTCTCTGGTGAATAGATAAGATGGGCAAGAAAAGGGTAGTGATCGGAACCGATACTCTCCAGACGTCGAAGAGCACCCAGTACAAAATCCTGACTATGAAACACATGATCAAGAGGCCAGCGGAAAATCGGGTAACCGGCATGAAAAGTGCAAAACATCCCCCTGCCCCTGCGCGGATCTAACAGGCCGCTGAGCTTAAGAAACAAACGGGTGGTGGCCGACCATGCCACATCATTCAAATCACCTGTGACAATGGTCGGAAGACGGGTATTTGCGACACTTTTCCCTACCATCACCAGTTCTGCATCTCTGTCGGTCGACTCATCATTTTCAGTAGGACTTGGCGGCATAGGATGAAGACAATGCAGGCGGACTGAGATCTTATCATTAAGTTTCACCAGCATATGCATTGACGGAATTTCATCATCGACCAGATACTGTATTTGTAAATCACTCAGAGGGAGCTTCGACCAGACATGCATGCCATAAAGGTTATCTTTCGGGCATTTAAGACTATAGGGATAATCTCCGTCCAGCACATTCAGTTGCTGTTCCCACCATAAATCGGTTTCCACAGCCACCAGAATATCCGGGCGTTCAGTACTTACCAGTTTCAGGAGTTTGTCCGCGCCACGGTTTGGCGTAAGAACATTCGAGACCAGCAGACGTATTCCTGGCTGTCTGATATAGCCACTCGCATCTCTGACCTGCTTCTTACCCCAAACGGTATAAGGCCGTACCCACCAGCCATGGTAAACAAAGCATAGTAAGGCAATAACCAATAAGATCCCGCAAAGCCATGCCGCTTCTGACCATAGGTAGAATTGCATCAAAATCAGCACTCCGGAAATGACCAGCAACTGTACTCTCGGAAAATCCCAGATCCTTACCCACCAGGCAGAATGACGTGACAGAGATGCCAGACTCACCAGCGTCAGTAGTAAAGTTAAAAAACAATCCAGATAGATCACGACCACTCCTTCCGCAATGCCAGTTATACGACCTTTGAGCAATTACAGCTGATAATAGTACAGATTATCAGTATGGCAGCTGACGCCAGCAATTTTCCGGTCAAACAGTTGTGTAAAGGTCGAACCAGTATTCCTGCATACACCAATCTTCACTCTGACCTTACACTTAAGCGTGTTATGCAAAAGCCCGATCCCCCATTGATAAAATTATCAACAGATAATTAATTTGAAATTATAAAAAAACAAGATTAACAACACAGAATTCCGGGCAAACCCCAGCATAAAAAACCTGTAACTCACTAAATCCCACACTTTAAATATCATATTAATTAAACAATCAACTCCCGCCACCAAAGTGGTCATTTTTTATCCGGACGGCTTACTTTAGAAATAATTTAAACATCCATTACGGACATAAAAACCAATTAATATAAGATTTAAAGCATAAAACACTAGTTTATCCAGCATATTAAATACATAAGACACAATAAACAGATAAAAAAGGTTATCATAATCTGTATCATTTCTTTTCGAAGTAATAACAAATAAATAATAAATAGTTAATGGAAAACCATAATGGGTGATATATATTTAACCTAACAACAACAAACCGGACTCGCCAGTGAAGTTACATAACTCATTGATTAAGAATATAATTATACCAGCACTGCTCGCATTGACGGCCTGGCCTCTCTGCAGCCTCGCGGGGGGAATACGTATTTCTCCAATTACTGTGGACATCGCGTCCCGTGATCGGGCGAGTCTGATCACATTGTTTAACATGTCTGATGATACGAGCAATCTGCAGGTACGCGTATTCAAATGGACCCAGTCGAACGGTAACGATAACCTGACGGATACGGATGACATCATCGCCAGTCCGCCATTCATTACTCTGCCGCCTGGTGGGTCATTTAACTTCAGAGTCGTCAGAACCAGCGACACGAAAGTGAATGCTGAACAGAGTTATCGCGTCATTATCGATGAACTACCAAAACCTCAGGATAAACGCAGTGTCGGTACTGGTGTCGGTATTCTTATCAGAAACTCATTGCCACTGTTTGTCGTAAACGATTCTGCGATACCAAAAGTTCAGCCCTCGATTTCAGATTCAGGGTTGATAATGACCAATAATGGTACCCGCCATGCATTATTGTCAGATGTTGAGATAACTAATCTGAACACCCAAAAAAAACTCAGGCTGACAGTGAATACCGTTAACGGATATGTCCTTCAAAATTCTTATAAAAACTATCCAATAACCCGGGGATTTTATATTCCGGGGGATAAATATCAGGTGACTTACAAAGTTAACCGACAGCCTGAAAAAAACACCCTTTAGAGCACAAATAAAATTTTGATGATAGTAAGGAACGGCAGCTACCATGAGTAAGCGCAACAGTAAAAAAGCCGTTATCTGCACTTTATTCACCTGTGAAGCATTATCTTCAGGGGTTGTAATGGCGTCTCAGGTATATAGCTTAAATGACATTCCCACAGTAACACCGGGCGGCCAGCAGCAATCAGGTGATATGTCATTATATTTATTGATTAAAATAAATGATGCCTCGACTCAGAGCCTGGTGAATGTTAAGTACAATCAGCAGAAAAAAACTTTTTTAATTCGTGCCGAAGACCTGAAGAGTTTGCGCCTCAAACTCCAGGATATTCCGGCTGGTAACCCCTGGGTTGATGTCGGCAAATTACCCGGAATTAAAGTCGTTTATGTTCCCGACGATCAGATACTGAATTTATATATCCCGGATGCCAGGCTAACGCCTTATCAAATATCGTTAAACAATGGCCCGGAGACTAATTACAAGTTACTGAAAAAAAATGCCCTGACGTCGGCTATCATTAACTACAGCCTGTATAATACTCACTACAATAGTGACGATTTTATCTCTGCCAGTGTGCAGGGATTGTTGAATACCGGTATCGGTAACTTTTACACCTCAGGCGTGTATAACAATAAATCTTATTACGGCACCGAAGGTACCGTACGGCTGGATTCGTATTGGCAGTATATCGACCCTGAAAAAATTCGTTCTTATACGCTGGGTGATTTCACGACTAATACCGTTAACTGGGGTACCAGCGTCAGGGTAGCTGGATTTCAGTGGTCCAGTGCCTATTCACAGCGTTCGGATATAGTCACTACTGCCCTGCCCCAGTTTTCAGGGTCTTCGGCTGTTCCTTCGACACTCGATTTGTTCGTTGATCAGCAGAAGATCTATTCCGGGGATATACCCTCAGGACCTTTTGACATTAAAAACCTGCCTTTTGTCTCCGGGAATGATGTCACAATAGTCACGAAGGACGCCAACGGCCAGCAGGTCAGCTCTACCCACGCCTATTACTACTCACCAGACCTGTTGCGTCAGGGGATTAATGAGTTTTCTGTGGATATTGGTATTCCACGATTTAACTATGATGCCGAATCTTCTGACTACGACAACAAAGTGGTCTTTGGTTCAGCCTCCAGTAAATATGGTTTATCTGACAGCACAACACTGACAGTTAATGGCCAGGGCACCACTAATGGCTTAAGCAATGGCGGCATAGGTATTGCTCAGGGACTATTTGGTCACGGTGTATTAAGTCTTGCCGTCGCAGGCAGTCATTATAAAGACAGGAACGGTATGCTGGGTCAGGCCAGCCTTGATGGCCGCATCTCTAAAAACATTACCTTTAACTCCAGCTATCAGAAATCAAACAGCAATTATAATGATCTCGCACGAGTTTCTAATTTAATTTACCAGGAGAAATACCAGAGAAATGTCGATGAGGACGAATATACTGCTATCACCTATACTTCACAGGCTAATGAAATCACCCGGGCGGGCATTAACTACGCTCCGTTTCAGGGCTGGACCTTGGGTACTTACTTCAACCGGTTAGTTTATTCCGGGAGTCGTTATAATCTTGTTTCGTTTAACGTAAACACCGGGATTATCCCAAACCTGAACATTTCGGCCAACCTGTATAAAGATCTTTCAGGTAATGATACCGGTGGTTATATCGTACTGACCTATAACTTTGATAATAAATACAATATTTCTGCTTCTGTCAGTCGTGATAATGGCCGTAATGGCTATACCGAACAAATTAACAGCATTGCTGATTCGGGGATTAATACCGGATCCTGGGGAGCCTCTGCCACTCAGTATGAGGGTGGTGATAATGATTACCAACTGTATGGTAATTTCCGTGGCCGTTACGGTACTTATAACGCCAGCGTCCAGCAGTACGGCAGCCAGACACAAACGACGGTTTCGACTACCGGTGCCCTGATATTTGCGGATATGGGTGTCTACCCTGCAAACGAAGTGGGTCAGAGTTTCGCACTGGTTAAAAACGCAGGTCCCGGCACACATATTCTTAACGGCGGGGTGGATTTAGGGACGGCGGACAGTTCAGGTCACTTCCTGATTACCGATATGACACCTTATATCGCCAACCATATTTTCCTGGATACCACCAATCTGCCGATTGACTGGCAGACAAAAGATACTGAGCAAACGGCTATTTCAGCGTATCAGCAAGGGAGTTTAGTCAATTTCAGAAGTGAAAAGGTGATTTCAGCAACGGTACTGTTGATTGACCGGAATCATCAGCCATTACCACCGGGATATAAAGTCATGCTAAACGACAGCAGCGAAAGCATGACGGGCTACAGCGGTGAAGTATATCTGGAGCAACTTAAACGTAATAACACCCTGGCAGTCAATCTGCTGGATAAAGGGACCTGTACCACCCATTTTAGTTACGATTCTGCAAATTCATCTACAGTTAAAATAGGGCCTTATGTATGTCAGTAACCCTTAATTTTCCGGCTTATAGCAGATTTGATTCTGCACCGTTAACGGGTGCTCTGAAGTCATTTGTCTGCAAAGCCACTGCTTCCCCCCTGTTTCGGTTAGCAGTTTTTGGTTTATTGCTACTGGCAGGCTTGTTTCTTCCGGGTAAAGCCTGGGCATCATGCACGTTCACGGCAACCTCCGCAGGGGGGACTTCACAGACGCAGACGCTGACATCTGCCACAATTTCCAGTGCATCGTCGATGACGATTACCGGCAACTGGGCCTGTTATAACGGCAGTACGGCCACTGCTTCAACCAGCCCGTACATTTGTATCAGGGCAATGTTTACCGGCACCACTAACACGATTAATGGAAGCGCGATCTCATACACCACGTATGCGGCGGCGGGTGGTGCGGTGACTGCCGCCAGCGCAGTCTCCGGAACTTATTACGGCCCTGCAACCACCACGACGGTGAGCGGGACCAAAAACTTTGCCAGCACAGTCACCATAACGGCACCGGCCTCATCCACCTTTTTTCCTCCGGGAACCTATACCACCACCGTCAGCCTTTACGTGGATATGCAGGCCAACAGCAGCTCTGTTTGTGAGGGAGCCTCCGGTGGTGGCTGGGACGCTGGTACTCAGGTACTCACCTTTAACATAGTGGTTCCCAGTGTTTGTTCTCTGGTGTCCACCAGTACTGTTGCGTTTGGCACCATTACTGACATTGGCACCGCACTGACAAACCATAATGCCACCGGTGCGGTAGTCACCAAATGCAATTACGGCACGGCTTATACCATCTATCTGGGTGACGGGAATAACCGTATCTCTGGCAGCTACCGTCGGATGGCTTATGGCAGTTATCTGATGCCCTATCAGCTCTATAAGGATTCGACATACTCCAATGTCTGGGACGCCACCGGAGGAACCTCCGCGACCGGTGGCAGCGGTGGCGTGACATCATCAGGCACCGGAGCCAATCAAACCTTTGTGGTGTACGGGCAGATACCGAAGGGAGTGACCCTCCCGACGGTGCCCGGATCTTATACCGATACCGTAGTCGTCACCGTCACTTACTGACCGGGGAAAACAAATGCGTAAGCTTTTAATTGCAGCGACTGTCACAAGCCTGGCAGCCATACCGGCTTCAGAGGCCGCCACTGTGACCGGCAGCCTGACTGTTTCGGCAACGCTGGCGGCGAGCTGCGCTGTGAATACCAGTACCACCGGGACCACTACCACTGCTGTCCTCAATTTCGGTACCGTCACCTCAATGAAGGCCAATATTGATGCCAGTACTTCGTCAACCGGAGGTAGCAAAGTGACGGTGCTGTGCAGTAACGGTACCGGCTGGACGTTAGCGATGAATGGCGGATCCAATGTCAGTGGCACACAGCGCCGGATGCTGGGCGGAAACACGGAGTATGTCCCGTATAACCTGTATTCAGACAGTGCCCGTACCGTTGCCATCGGGATTAATACTACCGCACTGAGCGGTACCGGCACCGGAGCTCTGCAGTCATACGATATTTACGGGCGTATTCCTGCCGGCAGTACCCTGACGACACCAGGGGCTTATACCGACACAGTGACTATGACACTGACTTATTAATCAGACCCGGGTGTGTAGGCGGGCGCGAATAACGTTCAAGCCACTTCTGCCGTTCAACACCGGTGTGTCTGAAAGAGATAATGCTATTCCGTCTGGTGTAGTTGCTTAGCATTACACACGGCGTGACTGGCAGGGGTTTTGCTGCAGATATCCGCAGGCAAACTCAGTACCAGATTCCGCACTTGCCACTGTGCGGGAAATACCCGGGTAACGATAAATTTTCCGGGGGAAGTTGAGGCGTAACATTCACCGGCTCAGGGGCTAACCAGACGTTTATCGTTTATGGACGTAAACCTAAGGGAGTTAAATCCCGACCACGCCTGGCAGTTACACCGATACGGTCGTGGTAACCGTAACATACTGATAATCGAGGTTTTTATGCGTAAATTATTAATAACAGCTGCAGCTGCTACTGTTTTCGCAGTCCCTGCGGTCGAAGCAGCAACCGCTGGCGGTAGTTTAACAGTGAAAGCCACTGTAACCGCCAGTTGCGTAATTAATACCAGTTCGACCGGTACCGAAACCGGATCAGTTCTGGACTTTGGAAGTGTATCTTCATTTACTAAGGATGTAGATAAAAATACCTCTTCTACCGGCGGAAGCCAGGTCGGAGTATTATGTAACAACGGTACAGGATGGACCCTGGCAATGGATGGTGGTTCTAATATCAGCGGAACAACACAGCGTCGGATGGCAGGGGGGTCTACCGAATACATCCCTTACAACCTGTACTCTGACAGTGGCTACACTACGGCGATTGGGGTTAACACAACTGCACTGTCCGGGACAGGCACGGGAACCCTGCAGTCTTACGATATTTATGGTCGTATTCCTGCCGGTAGCACCCTGCCTTCAGTAGGTGCCTACTCTGATACCGTCACCATGACGATTACTTACTAAGTGTGACGGAGGCATCAGTCCTCCGTGACCGGTAGTCATCCCCGGTCTGCCCGTTTAGGCGGGCAGACTATTTTTTACCTGAAAATAATCCCGACATCCCCGCCGCCCCCAGTGCATGCCCTTCCAGTTTTTGCAACAGTTCCGCCTGAGTCAGGCCTTCCGGCAAACTGTCCGCCGGTAAATTTGTGGCTATCAGAGTAAAGGTGTAAGTGTGGGTATCACCATTCGTCGGAGGACAGGGGCCATTATACGCCAGTTTTCCAAAGCTATTTTTCCCGCCAGTAAAACCCTGGCCATTAGCCAGAGCCGTTCTGAGAAACTGGTGCTGAGTCGCCGGAATACCATAAGCAACTAAATGGGTCGCCCCCAATCCGTTTCGCCCTTCCGCATCCTGAATGATGAGTGCAAAACTCTGTGTGGCTGCTGGCGGATTTTCCCAGCTCAGTGGCGGAGAAATATTTTGTCCGTGGCAGCTTTTGATATGGGGCAAATTTCCCCCCATTGCCGACGGCATAAGATGACCGGAAGTAAAATCAGGGGAAGATAAAGTGAAAGGTTCCGCTACGGCGGCAGAGGCTACCGTTATGCTCAGGCTGGCAAACAACACAGTGGTCAACGTTTTATTCATCAGTCATTCCGGTAAAAGGTTCTGCCGGCCATACCGGCAAGCGCTGAATACAAATCTGTCGCTCCACCCTGAACCAAAATACCGAAAAACACAATGGTTGCGCCGGGGACCTGCGCCCCGGCGACGTAAAATTTCAGAAAAACATTTGGTTAACAGCGATCAACGCAGGTCTTCTCCGGCCTGCTGCACAAAAAATGAAGCACCTTTAGGCTTTTGTGGCAAACGGAACTGATTGTCCACACAACGAATGTTCCCACTCTCTTCACCTGCAACGACCTGACGTTCATGTTGTGAAGGCAACGGATTCTCAGCCAGCGGTAATGCATCTTCGGCTGAATAGACAGTGATAAACAAAGTCCGTGGCAATGGGCTGTTATTGGGTGCCGAAGCATGTAACAGACGGGTATGCATAAAGCAGACGCTACCTGCAGGTCCCAGGCAGGCTACCGGTTCTGCACACAGTTCCTGCACCACCTGGTCATCCACGGCACCGGTAAATTTACCTGCCTGCCAGTGGTTATGTAAGGGCCCTTTGTGACTGCCCGGGATGACCTGCAACGGGCCATTATCTGTAGTGACTTCACTGACCATCAGTAAGGCCGTAACCAGGTCATCATTGGTATGCGGGGTAAACAAAAAATCCTGGTGCCATTTCACCTCGGTTTTGGTGCCGGGTAATTTAGAATTAATTTTACTATGGTGAAAACGTACCCCGGGGCCAATCAACTGTGCCGCAATCTCGCTCATCCGCGACTGGCAAGCCGCCTGATAATAGAGTCGGGATATTTCTGTAGGCGAGGCAATCCTGCGTAAGGAAGGATGATCTGCTGAGTGATCGCTGTCAACATCAAAGCGCGGACGCCCGTCAATCGTTTCGCCATAGGCGCTGCTATGCTGACGACTCTCTTCAGCCCAGGCGGCAAATGCCGTCTGTAGTGCATCAATCTCTTCAGCTGAAAATACCTGATTTACTACCAGTACACCCTGCTCATGAAACTGATCGACCTGCCATTGTTCAATCATAACTGCCTCTTCACTGCCCCGGAGCTACCTGCCTTACCACCACGGCGATTAAACTGATGCATTCAGCAGGTTTAACGCTGGCAGGAGTGACTGACGTTAAACCTTTGCTGGTGCGGAAATTAAATTAGCTGGCTTTTATCGTTTTAATATCTTCAGCGGTCACCGGAGTAAAATGGTATTTTTCAAACAGTTGCTTGTACTCTGCCGTCTTACTGAATTTACTTAACCCTTCTTCCATCGCTTTTTTCACTACCGGATCATCTTTACGTACCCCGAAGCCAATCAGAACCGGATAAAGCAATTTGTCCGAGGTGATTACCACCCGACCTTTAAGCCGCTCAACGACACCCTGTGCCACTGCAACATCGGTAATCTGTGCTTCAACCGCCTTGGACAGCAATGCCTGGGTGACCTGGGGATCAGTTGGGTATTCGCTAATGCTGATGGCCGGTTTACCTTTAGCTACACAGGAGTCCTGGGAGAATTTCATCAAGCCTTGCAGGAAAGAGGTACCCGCCATAGTACCAATTTTATGACCACACATTTCGGCAGGATCTTCAGGCTTATATTGACTGTCAGACAAAGTCACAATCTTCTCACCAGTTTTCAGGTAAGGAATCATATCAATGACTTTCAGGCGTTCTGCCGTGATATACATTGAAGAGTTAGTAATATCGAAACGTTTACCTTGCAGTCCCGGAATCAGATTGGGAAAACGGGTATCCACATTGACTGAGGTTTTTCCTAAGGACGCAGCAATACCCTTCAGCATCTCGATATCGAACCCGGCAGGCTTTCCGTTCAGCATATATTCATAGGGCGCAAAAGTAATATCTGAACCGGCGGTGATAACCCCTGGTTTCAGAAAGTCAGCATTAGCCTGGCTGGCTAAAGTCAGTAATCCCAAACTTAACGCTGCTTTTAAATACCGCGCTGAGAACAACGAATGATTGACGTTCATAAGACTCTCCTGCTGAGGCAATCGCCCTGGAATAACATTTTTCTGTCGGGGCTGACTCAAGGGTGCAGATCATTACTTCCCCGGTAATATCCGCAGAAACTTTGCGGCTGTAGTTACTTTCAACCAAATATTAGCTGCAGGGAAAGTACGAAATTTATTGTCAGACCCACGAAAAAAAATGCCCCGGTTATCCAGAGGAAAAAATTATTACATCCATTGCCCCTCAGATAAATGAGACTGCTAAATATCGCCAGGGGGAGAATAAGATAATAAAAAAAATGTCATAGTAAACAAAGGCCGGTATTAATTAAAAACCCACAGACAGAAGATACTGCAATAAACGGACATTTGGAAATACGGAGTCCATTTAGCGATGTATAAGTAAATCCATATATCTGCTATTAGCGGCAGGACCAAAAAAAATGACAGGGTCCTGCCTTCGGGGATTTTTAGACAGACAGCGTGAAAAAAGAGTCAGGACTCCAGCATAAATTTAAGCATCAAAGAAATTTGGGCCGACAGCATGGCCTCCCCGGTATGAACCGGTAGTCCGGCCTGTTCAGCAGCCAGCAGCAATGGCGTTTTCTCCGGGTAAATAATAATGTCGCATACCAGAGTGCCCGGTGCTAAATGTTGCAACGAGAATGCCTGCTCTGTATCTTCACCCATACCGACCGGTGTCGCATTTATCGCAATATCGCAATGGGCAGGGCTATGGTTGCCGTGGATCACCACCAACCCCGGGTGATGACGTGCCAGGTTCGCCGCCAGTTCCAGCACCGCAGGTTCAGAACGATTGTATATAATAAGCTCGGTGACACCATGACTCGCCAGCGCATGGGCAATAGCACTGGCTGCGCCTCCTGCACCGGCAAGATAGACCCGCTTACCGGCAACCTCGTATCCCCGCAACTGCAACCCGGCAACAAATCCTTCACCGTCATACAGGGTACCGCTTAATTTTCCGTCAGGAAGCCGTTTAATCACATTGCAAGCCCCCGCCAGTTGAGCCTCGGGGGAAATATCATCCAACAGATCGATGACCGCACGTTTATGCGGCATAGTAATCACTGCCCCGGAAAAGTTCTGACAATGCCGTAGCCCTTCGAGTGTCTCCCTGAGTCCGTCAGCGGCAACATGCAAAGGAATCATCAGCACATTTTCGCGCTGCTGAGAAATCAGCTCCCGGTTGATTAACTGTGGAGCCCTGACCCTGGCAATAGGGTCACCAATAATCGCCAATAATCGTGTTAACCCACTCACAGACTCAACAGATGACATATTCCTTTCTCCGTGAATAATAGAATTCAGGGCCTCACCTGAGTATAACAGACCGCGCAGATTTGCCATTGCACCGGAAACGGTGACTCTTTAGGATGGCTGACAGACAATAATCAGCATCCCTGCAAGTGCCACCAGGCCACCGGCGATATCCCAGCGGGTCAGCACAATTCCTTCGACAATTCTTAACCATCCCAGAGCAACGCAAATATAAACCCCGCCGTAAGCCGCATAGGTCCTGCCCGCTCCGGTCGGGTGAAACGTGAGTAGCCAGGCGAATATCATCAGACTGAACACCCCGGGCAGCAGTAGCCAGGGGCTCTTATGTTCACGTAATACCAGATACGGAAACCAACATCCGACGATTTCAGCGACGGCAGTCAGTACAAATAACAAACCAGTTTTTAGTAACAACATGCGTCCTGATAAACTCCCGGAGATTATTTTTTGCTCTGCACTATTTGTCACAAGCCAGTCTTTTCACGGGCTGACAGCGATTCCTCTCTTTTAGTGTATCCGTTTTGAACATTTTTAACTGTCAGAAGTTGAGCCATTTTCATGTTATTTCGCAACATTGGTTCTGCCAGGTAGTAAAAGTCACGTTATGCTAAGGAGTGTCTTCAGAAAATCCCGCCGCTGAGCGGACACAGTAAATATCAGGCTGAGTCGCTGTCAGCGACTGACTATGTATGACTATCAGGAGAATTTCAGAGATGACTAAACGACTTCTCGGACAGACTGATTTGTCCATCACCCCGCTGGTATTTGGCGGCAATGTGTTCGGCTGGACCATTGATGAGCCAACCAGTTTTAAAATACTGGATGCTTTTATCGATCACGGTTTTGATACTATCGATACTGCCGATGTTTATTCCCGATGGGCTGAAGGTAACCAGGGGGGAGAATCCGAAACCATTATCGGCCGCTGGCTGAAAGCCCACCCGGGCCGCCGTGAGCAGATAAAATTATTCACCAAAGTCGGTGCAGATTTAGGGATTGAAGGCCATAAAGGACTGTCTAAAAAATGGATCATCCAGGCAGTAGAGGATTCCTTGCGCCGTCTGAACACTGATTATATTGATCTCTACTTTTCCCACTGGCCGGACCCTGAAACTCCCTACGAAGAGACGCTGGAAGCCTACAAAACCCTGTTGGCAGAAGGAAAAATTCGTGCAGTAGGTGCCTCCAATCTTGATGCCACCCAATTGTCTGATGCCCTTAATGTCGCCGCTCAACACTCACTACCGGCCTATCAGGTGCTACAGCCGGAGTATAACTTATATGATCGCAGCAGTTTTGATGGCCCCCTGCGCGATCTGTGTATTAAGAAAAATATTGGTGTTGTGACCTATTACAGCCTGGCATCGGGTTTTCTGACCGGAAAATATCGCCAACAGGACGATTTACAACAAAGCAAACGCGGTTCAGGAATCAGTAAATATCTGAATCCACGTGGCTTTAAAATTGTGGATACCCTGACCAGCGTGGCAGAAGAACATAATGTCAAGCCGGCTGAGGTTGCACTGGCCTGGCTGATTGCCCGCGAAGGCGTTACGGCACCGATTGCCAGTGCCACCAGTATCAGTCAGGTCGAAAGCTTTGCGAAAGCTTTGCAGCTTTCGCTGACACCTCAACAGTTATCACTACTGGATACCGTCAGCCATTAGTCTGCTGCGCTCAAAGCCATTCAGAGGGGCCATGCTGGCCCCTTAAATCTCTTTATACCCGTGATTCTCTGACTGCCAGCCAGAGACTACGTTTACTGATAATAATGCTCCTCAGCGGTGAAATGCCCTCGTTGTTGAACGAGAGACATTGTCTCAGAGCATCATCTCCCCCGGACTACCCGTAGAATTTCTCAAAAATTCATTAATACTCTGAAAGTATGTCTTTGATTGTCCGAAAATTGCCATGCTCTTCCGGACGTTGACGCCAGCCCGACGGGGTAGCCTGCGATGCGCAAAAACAAAAATTACCACTCTAAATTTTTGATGTTTTCATTCAAAAAAAACCGGTGATGTTTTTGGTGCTTTTAACGTACCTTACGCCTTTTAAACGGGGAAATTTAATGAATAAGCTGATTACTGGTTTTGATCGTGCTGTAGATCATCCTGATTTTGCCAAACTCCTGTTGCGTCTGGTGTTTGGCTTGCTGATGCTGTTTCACGGCAGTTTTAAACTGGTACATGGGGTCGACTGGATAAAACCCATGTTGGCGGCCCATGGCTTACCAGGGTTTGTGGCCTATGGAGCCTACATTGGCGAAATCGTGGCACCGGTATTAATTATACTTGGCGTCTGGACCCGCGTCGCCGGGCTGGTATATGCCATTAACCTGGTATTTGCGGTGGTACTGGTGGTGGGGGGTAACTTCTTCAAAACCACCGACGTGGGAGCCTGGGCGTTGGAAACTGAAGCCCTTTATTTCTTTGGCGGTCTGATCATTATGCTGCTCGGTGCGGGTAAATACAGTATCTCCCGTCAGTAACTATTGTTATTACCCAAAAATTTCCTGCCAGTCTGTGTCCAACAGGAAATATTGACTGTGTCATCAGTTGTTGTTATTGACTGCCGGCGAACCTGTCGGCAGTTTTTTTATCCGGCACCTACTCCTCCCCCGCCTGACTTTGGGAATTACGCAGCAGATTTTCAGACATTTCATCCAGTGCCTGCTGATTAGCCAGTCCCCACAAATACAACTGTTCGACAGGCTCTGCTACTGTTTTACCCAGCACAGTCAGCGAATACTCCACTTTCGGCGGGACTACACTAAACACTTCCCGATGGATGAGTCCACGCATCTCCAGTTCTTTCAACGTCTGAAACAACATTTTTTTGGAAATGCCCTGCAGGCTGCGTTGTAGCTCCCCTGTTCTGGCTGCGCCCTGAGGCCAGTGCCAGAGAGCGTGCAGTACCATACTGCTCCATTTCACCGAAAAAAGATCCATCAGCCTGCGCGGCCCTGAATCTGCATAAAAAAACAGCTTATCTCCAACCCATTCCGGCATGTTATGCTCCGCGATAATCCATAGTCACCAAAAGGTAACTACTATCATTAAAGGTTCTGCATATCTATAGTGTGCCACTCTTTTTACCCTATAACACTTCGCGGCAATAACCCGCTGGCAGGTATCCTATGCAAATTAACTCTCTTATGGCCCTGAACCCTGAAGCCCCGCTGGTAACCGGTTCCCTCTCTCTCCGCCCTCTTCAGCCCGGGGATATCCGTATTGATATTCTCTATTGCGGCGTCTGCCATTCCGATTTGCATATGGCACGCAATGAATGGGGAGTCAGCCAGTATCCTCTGGTGCCGGGGCACGAGATTGTCGGCAGAGTCAGAGAAACGGGAGCAGCGGTCAGCCGGTTTCAGGCCGGTGATTATGTCGGTGTCGGAGTGATGGTTGATTCCTGCGGAGAGTGTCAGTTCTGCAGACAGCAGGAAGAGCAATATTGCAGTCAGGGTTTTACGCCAACCTATAACGGTACCGATCGTCACACCGGTAAAAAAACCTTCGGCGGCTATGCTGAGCAGATCATCGTTGACCAGAATTTTGTCGTCTCGGTTCCTGATAATCTGCCCTTACATGCCGTGGCGCCACTACTCTGTGCCGGGGTCACGGTCTGGTCTCCCCTGAAACATTACAATCTGCAACCCGGCCAGAAAGTTGGGGTCATTGGATTAGGGGGGCTCGGTCATATGGCAGTCAAACTGGCCAGTGCTCTGGGTGCTGAGGTGACCTTATTCACAACTTCCCCGCAGAAAGGTGCCGATGCTCTGCGGCTGGGTGCCACTCAGGTGGTGATCTCAACGGACACGGCGCAGATGGCTGATTACAGCCAGCAGCTGGATATGATTATTGACTGCGTTGCCGCCCCGCACTCTCTGGATCCTTATCTGAACACGCTGAAAACCAATGGCCGGATGATGCTGGTGGGTATTCCTGATAATCCACACCCGGGCCCGGAAATCACTCCAATGGTTTTCAGACGCCTGAGCATCGGCGGCTCGTCCATCGGTAGCATTGCAGAAACTCAGCAAATGCTCGACTTCTGCGGACAGCACAATATTACGGCAGACGTTGAAGTGATAGGCGGTGAGGAGATTGAAGAAGCATTTAACCGTATGCTTGCGGGAAAAATTAAGTATCGCTTCGTCATTGATATGCAACGAACCCGTTGGGATGTCGCTGCCGGATAAGTATCGTGCCGCCCGTATAATTGACGGGCGGCATACTGCTCATTGTGGTGGCAAAGCTGCCAGGATACGCTTCGCCTGAACGTCAGTCAGTGGGTAGCCGAAAAATTGCTGATAAAAATCACAGGTCTGGCGAACCATATCCAGCTCCCTGAATAATGCAGGATGCAGTAACCGGGCGGCCCACTGGATTTGCAGGGCAGTTTCGGTTCCGTAGCGATCCCAGGGAAATACCCCGGAAGGATTACGCACTACATGATGTTGCTTAACCGCGCGTAACTGACTAAAAATCCCCTGAAAGGGGGACTGCTCCAGGGTTCCTGCCGACGCATCCAGAATAATATAATCCGGTTGCCAGGCCAGGACCTGCTCAGGGGTAATCTCCTTCATATTACCGTCAACTGTCGCGGCAACATTTCTGCCCCCCGCCAGCCTGATCCAGGTGTCTATCAGCGTATTGCGTCCGTCAACTTTCAGCGGTTTCAGCGACTGAATATGTAACACTGTCGGACGCTGTTGCTGGCTCAGCCCACGGGTTTTCTGACTAATCATCGCAATTTGCTGGTTAAGGTAATGGTTATAAGCTTCGGCACGCTGACGGGCCTGTGGCGTACCCACGACCGCCGCTGTGGTCAGTAACGAACGCTCCATAGAGGGAAAGTCATCAAAATTCATCATCAGCACGGGAATTCCTGCCTGACGGTAGCTCTGCGCTGCCGGATCATTTTTCGAGACAAACACCACGTCCACATGCCTGAGTACCAGCGCTTCACTGGAAAACTCATGGCCAGGCGTCTGAAGTGCTTTGTACAAAGAAGGTTGCACTTTGAACATCCAGGGACGATCTTTAGGGTGGTTTACCGTAGCCACAATACGGTCTCCTGCCCCTAACGTCATCAACAGTGAGTGGTGAGCAAACCAGCCATCAGCAATCCGGTGAGCACTGGCTGGCACCGTCACCTGGTGCCCTGCATCATCCGTGACCGTCTGTGCAGCCACCCACGGACTGACAAACAGACTGAACAGCAAGGCCGCTAAGCCCGGGAGTTTAATTTTTATCAAAATTGCACCTGCATTGAGACTTCGGCCATCCGTGGTTCACCTACAGAGGCACTGGCATAACCCGCACCGGTATAACCGTTAAGGCCACCAGGTACGATGTTGGTCCAGTAATGTCGGTTAGTCAGGTTAGTGATATCCAGCCGGAAGGTTGTTGCTTTGGCAAACAGTTGGGTTTTCCATGAACTCCCCACATCCAGAGTGGTATAGCTACCTACCCAGCTGGTATTAGTGTTATCCGTGGCGCGACGTCCGACATAACGTACCCCGGCATGGACTTCAGAACCCTGCCATAGCGGCAGATCATAAGAAGCGAACAGGCTGGCAGTATAACGGGACAGACCGACCACCTGCTTATCACTGGTAGTGGTACTCGCCGTATCCAGCAAACGAGGATCCAACCAGGTCATCCCCCCATAAATATGAATTCGTTGAGTGGCATCACCTTCAGCCATTAACTCCAGACCCCGGTTGCGTTGTTCACCGTCCAACGCATACACGCCATCACTGTCGGTATAAGCAAACGGACGTTTAATCTGAAACAGTGCGGCAGTCAGTAGCATCCGGCCTACGGCCAGTTTGCTGCCGGCTTCAATTTGTTTACTGCGGTAAGGGGCCAGAATGTTACCGGCGTTAGCGGCTCCTGTCGGTGCCGTATCTCCTTGTTGCAGGCTGTCGGTATAGGTCACATAAAGTGTCAGAGGTTCGACGGGTTTGTACAACAGACTGGCAGAGCCACTGAAACCACTGTCAGAGGAATCACTGGTCCTTGTTCCGCTGGCCCCATAGTTTGAGGTCGCTAACTGGCTTTCACTGCCTGCCAGAATGGTACTCCACTTTGGCGAAAACGTCAGAGTATCACTTAACAACAATGACGTCTGGGTGGTACTGGCCGAATGATAACGGTGAGTAAAGTCAGGATAATCTGGCTCAGCAAACGCTTGTGGATTATCCAGTGAGGCGCTGCCCAGCGTTTTGGTCCCACCCGCTACCGGGTTATAGTTTTTCCACGAAAAACCACGAATCTCCGCAGAAATCTGATGAGTCACCGGTCCGGTATCCTCTTCTCCACTGATATTCGCCATATAACTGTTAATGGTGAAACGGCTGGCTGTGCTGGTTGAAGATGTCGTGGTGTAGTCGCCGGCATTATCGGTCAGGG
Source organism: Tatumella sp. UBA2305 (assembly GCF_002345795.1). Taxonomy (NCBI): domain Bacteria; kingdom Pseudomonadati; phylum Pseudomonadota; class Gammaproteobacteria; order Enterobacterales; family Erwiniaceae; genus Tatumella; species Tatumella sp. UBA2305. The sequence goes on along the minus strand of NZ_DDVT01000019.1, from coordinate 17,819 downwards.
TATTGGTGACTGCGGTAGATTCACGATCGGCAATCTGACGCAAAAAACCAATCTCGCCGAGCCAGTTACCATTAAAATCATGTTTCAGATGGATGCCGGCGGTCAGCGTATGATTGTTATTACCCGCATACGACTGCCCAAGATGCGCTGTTTTTGGGTTCGGGGCTGAGGGGAAAGAAACACCGCTGGCCAGCGCAAATTTCCCCGGCAGGCCTTTATCGTAATAGTGGTAATAACTGAAATTGGTTTCCAGCAGGGTTTTGTCGGTCAGGTTAGCATCCAGCGCGAGGCTAAACATCTGACGACGAATTTTGCTGCCTTTGACATAACCGTCTCCTTCATCATCCAGCACATTAGCGCGGTAGCGGATTCTGTCATTACTGTCGAGCGGACCACTAAAATCGCCAGCCAGCTTATGGGTCAGTCCGGTCCCTCCGCCAAGGGTAAGGGAATGATATGGAGTCTCCGTGCCGCGTTTTGAGACGAAATTAAACAGCCCCGCCGGATTTGCGGGTCCATAGAGTGATCCCGCCAGACCCTCGAGAACTTCAATATGGTCAAACTGTTCTACCGGATAATCGGTAGTCGACACCACATTTAATCCGTCAATCATACTGTTTTGTACCACACTGCCTTGCATCCCACGGGTCTGTGGCCGGGCACCATCCCCCTGGACCGAGGGCATATACCGGTACAGTTGATTAACGCTTTTTAACTGCTGAGCTTTCATCATAGGCGCAGAAACCGTCTGTACAGACCAGGGAATATCTTTAACGCGGGTTTTTCCCAGGTTACCGGGAGTGGCCTGTTGTTGGGTTGCATCAGCACTTTGGGTGGGTTTTGCTGAGACCACCAGCGTTTGTCCGGGATCCTGAGCCGCAGCCGTTGCTGAAATACTGGCCAACAATGAAAGACACAGCAGACTCTTTTTTCCCTGAAATTGCTTACAGATTAGCATTATTATTTTCACTATTTTTTTTATTTAATTTTCCCCGAAACAAAGGGTTGCCACTGCTTTTCGGGAGCCAGGAAAGCAATATAACGCTATATAATAAGTTATATAACGATTAAATAAATTAAAACGTTTCAGGATGTTTATTCGCCGTAATCCGGCTTTTCATAAAAACTCTGAATGTGATATCCCACGCAGTTACCCGCACCTGATGCCACTCTCTCTTATCCCCCCGGGACCGTTGAGCTGACGGCATGCAGCTTTGCAGATTTAACCTCGTTTACGCCTGCTGAAAACACCCCGTTCTTTTGGATGATTCGGACATGTCGTCCCCACTGAAAACGCTTTCAGCCAGAAGCCCAATGGCGACCAAAACCACATTTTTTCCGCCAACAGAAACAACTGTTGGGATATCGAAAAACAGGTAAACAACATGCAAATCCGGTTGAAGTACAGGCAGCACTTCACCGATCCTGCAGAGGACTTAAATTTAAAGGAGTTCATCATGAAAAAACTGGCGATTTGTCTTACTGCACCACTGTTACTGGTCTCTGCATTGTCCTACGCTGCGCCGGGCCCACAGTCTGATGACCACCATGACTTTGAACATCACATGCACGGCGGCATGCATCCTCCGCATCCCATGCCGGTCTACGCAGTGACCGAAACAACCTCGACACCCGCCGAAACACTGAAAAATCTGGTGGCTCAGGTTCCTCAGGTCGATGCCGGAAAATACCAGGTAAGGATCGAAGTGTTGCCACTGCCGCCAAAACCAGAAAAACCAGCGGCTGCACATTAATCTGATGTGTTTTATCTGAACTGCAGGGCCGTGTTATGCCTCCGGACGACTCACGCGGGGGCATACTCAGCCTTGCAGATCGGTACTGCGACGTAAGGAATACAGCTCTATCGCCTGGTTACGGGTCAGACGCATACTGGCCTCACTCATTATTATCGACCAGATAGTACCCTGTTGCTGCCGGTAAAATGCCCGTAAGGAATCAAGATAACGGTCGCGGTAGTTTAGCCAGGCGCGCTGTGAGATTTTCATTGCCGCCCGGAATTCCGGCGACTGACCCTCAATAAGCAACCGGTACTGCTGATTTAGGGCTTTATCCCATGCCTGTTCAGCCACTGAATAACAGTCCACACTGTCAAGCGTAGTGACGGCTTTCTGACTACACTCTTTCAACGAACTCTCGATCGATACGGCAAATTCCGGCTCTGCCAGTACCGGCAGAGAAAAAAATAGCCCACTCACTATTATCATTTTCAACATCATCACCACTCCCCGGGACATTACCGGTTATAGTCTTTCCCAAACCCGACTATAGTTTCCGTCAATAATAGCCCATGGATGTGTAAAGGTAACTTCATGCACGATGACTTTCTGGCCCCCGGCCAGTCACTGACGACCGTCGCGATTGATTATCCGCATGGTGCCGCAGAATCCGGCCACAGCCACCGCTGCTGTCAGCTGATTCATCTTCTCAGTGGTCTGGTCAGAGTCACCACGCCTGCCGGAGACTGGCTGGTTCCACCTGGCCGCGGTGTCTGGTTGCCCGCCAGAACAGTTCACAGTCTGAAATTTACCGGCCATGTGCGGGCCAGAACGTTGTTTGTCGACCCGCTGGCCCGTGCTGACCTGCCAGCTCAGTGTCAGGTGGTGCAAATCACCCCGTTGCTCAGAGAGCTGATTAATGCATCACTGGGTATTCCGGCCCACTTTCTCTCCGGTGGCCGTGATGAACGAATTATTGAGTTGATTCTTGATGAGCTTCGGATAATGCCAATACTCCCGCTGAATTTACCCGACCCTGTTGATCTGCAGCTACTGGCGGTATGTGAAGAGATAAAACAGAATGTCGCGGAAAACTACGAACTCGAACAGGTGGCAAACCAGCTTGGCATTAGCGGCAGAACCCTGTCGCGCCGCTTTCAGCGCGAAACCGGCCTGAGTTTTAGTGACTGGGTAAGACGGGCAAAAATTATTGCCGCTATGAATGCACTGAGCCAGGGTCATTCGGTACTGGAGGCTGCCCTGGAAGCCGGTTATGACAGTCCGGCAGCCTTCAGTGTGATGTTCCGGCGGATACTGGGCGTCTCCCCCAGTGAATACAGTGCTTCACCGGTGCAGTCGCCAGACTAACCGACCGTCAGGCCTTAACGCCTTTAATGCTTTCCAACTGACCGCAGGCATTAAACAGAGCCTGCAAAGATGCAGCAGAAACATCGTTATCAATACCTACACCGATTAAGCGTTCACCGCTGCCGGACTGGCAACTGACATAAGCCACCGCCCGGCTGTGACTTTGATGACCCAGGGTATGCTCATCGTAATCACCAATCTGAGCCTGGATATCAAAACTGTGGCATACGGCATCCACCGCCGCCGACAGCAGCCCGTTACCACTGCCGCGGATTTGACGCTGCCCTCCCTGATATCCGACCGTAGCCGTGAAATGACGAATATCACGATCATCACTGCGAATTTCATAACTCAGCAGTTCAATGACCGGTTGTTCACTCAGTCCGTAACTTTGACGGAATAACCGCCAGATATCGCCACTGCTCATCTCCCGACCGCTGGCATCCGTTTCGCGCTGTACCACTTTGCTGAAATCGATCTGTACCCCTCGCGGTAATTTCAGGCCATGATTCTGTTCCAGCAACCAGGCCGCACCACTCTTGCCGGACTGGCTGTTCACTCGGATCACGGCTTCATAATTACAACCGACATCGACGGGATCCAGTGACAGATAAGGGATCTGCCACGGCTGATCCGGATTCTGCTGGCGGACAGCAAAGCCTTTTTTGATAGCATCCTGATGAGAACCTGAGAACGCGGTAAACACCAGCTCACCGGCATAAGGATGACGAGGGTGTACGGGTAACTGATTACACTGCTCTACCAGTTCAACAATCTCCGGCAGATTACTAAAATCCAGCCCGGGTGAAATCCCCTGGGTATAGAGATTCAGTGCCAGAGTGACCAGATCCACATTACCGGTGCGCTCACCATTACCAAACAGGCAACCTTCAACGCGATCGGCTCCGGCCAGCATCGCCAGTTCTGCACTGGCGACTCCGGTGCCCCGGTCATTATGCGGATGGACACTGATGGACACCTGTTTCCGGCGGCTGAAATGGCGGCAGAACCACTCAATCTGGTCGGCATAAACGTTCGGAGTATTGACCTCAACCGTCGCCGGCAAATTAATAATCATCGGTCGTTCGTCACAAGGGTCCCAGACCTCAGCGACGGCTTCACACACTTCCAGCGAAAAATCCAGTTCAGTAAAACAGAAGGTTTCTGGTGAATACTCGAAGGTCCAGCGGGTCTGCGGATATTGCTCAGCCAGCCGGCGAATATGTTTTGCGCCTCTGACCGCCAGTTCCCGGGTCGCTGCTTTATCCTGGTTAAACACGACTTCACGGAACAACGGTGAGGTGGCGTTGTAGAGATGAACAATCGCCTGAGGAATACCCTTTAATGCTTCGAAAGTACGCTCAATCAGATCATTACGCGAAGGCGTCAGTACCTGGATAATCACATCGTCCGGAACAGCCTTATCATTAATCAGGCCACGAACAAAATCGAAATCCGTCTGCGAAGCGGAAGGAAAAGCCACCTCAATTTGCTTAAAACCGCAGCGAACCAGCATCTCAAAAAACTGCCGTTTACGCGGGTTATCCATGGGTTCTGCCAGTGACTGGTTACCGTCACGCAAATCACTGGAGCACCACTGGGGAACTTTAGTTAATGTATTACCGGGCCACTGACGATCGGGCAAATTGACGACCGGATAGGCCAGATATTTCTTTGACGGGTCAGCTAACATAATGACGCTCCATTTCGCTCAACATCGGAATATGCACTGAGTATGTCCCAAACGACAGGCCGTTGCGCCTCCTTAACTGACAGCCATCTTTGCGTAACGGACAATTTGCCCTCTCATTGCGCAATTCAGACAAAAAGAGCACCACGCAGACAGATAATTACCCTATGCTCATCAGGCGCAGTGAAAATTCCACTTTCCCTCTGACAAGGAATAATAACCATGAATAAGATTACCCGGGTCGCTGATGGTCAGCTGTATGATGCTAACCACGATTCGGCCATTCTGGCGCTGAGAACTCATGTAAAACAGGCCTGTGCCCGTTACAACCAGACGCCGGCCGAGGACATTGAGTTAAGACGCCGCATGTTAAAAAATTTGCTCGGAAAATGCGGACCAAATATTGTTATCGAACCACCGTTTTATTGTGATTATGGCTCGCATATTTTTCTTGGTGAAAATTTCTATGCTAATCACAACCTGATTATTCTGGATGCCGCCAAAGTTACCATTGGCGACAATGTGTTTATTGGTCCCAATGTCGGATTACATACCGCAGGTCACCCGCTGGATTATCCGACCCGCAACCAGGGACTGGAATATGCACTGCCAGTGACTATTGGTAATAATGTCTGGATTGGGGCAGGTGTGAATATCGTTCCCGGAGTATCGGTGGGGGATAACAGTGTCATTGGTGCCGGCAGCGTGGTAACTAAAAATATCCCGGCAAATGTGGTAGCCGCAGGTAACCCCTGCAGAGTGTTACGTGAAATTAATCAGAGTCCGGCGAGTTAATCACCGGCTCTTTTACCATAATTTATTGTCTGGTTACTGACCGTGTGCTTCGGTAGAAATAGTCAGTGTCACTTCATCAGCAACCTGCGGGACATACTGATCCAGTTTAAATTCGGAACGTTTAAGTGTAGCTGTTGCATCAAATCCTACTGCGTTTTTTTTCAGCATCGGCTGTTCACCCAGTTTATTCAGTGTGGCGTGCAACGTTACTGGTTTCGTGATGCCTTTTAAGGTGAGCTCCCCATAAACAGCATATTTATTGTGGCCTTTCTCCACCACTTTGGTGCTGCGGAAAGTCGCGGTCGGATATTTGGCGACATCAAAGTATTTGTCACCACGAAATTCTGAGGTCAGCGCAGGAACATGTGTATCTATCTGATTCACCGGAATAGTCACATCAAGTTTAGCTTTGTCCGGATGTTGAGGGTCAAATACCAGAGTCCCCGAGGTAGCAGGAATATTGGCAGTCGGGTGAGAAAAACCAAAATGGTTCCATGTCACAATGACTGAAGTATGATTAGGGTCCAGTTGATAGGTCAACTCCTGAGCATGTGACAGGGGAATATACAAACTTGCTAACGTCATCAGAGGTAAAAGGGCTTTATTGAGTCTCATTAAATACTCCGGATAAATGAAGTGTGATATTGATATCCTTGTAACACTCTAATCATTTAAGCTTTATTCATAGCCAATATTTTTGCTGATTATCATCAAATTCATTCAGTAATATCAGTAGTAAACAATAACTCATAAAAACTAATTTTCCGTATTTAACAATGTAATTAAATGCAAAGTTTAACGGAACGCTTCACCCTGTAATGTCAGTACCACGGTCCGGCTACCACCATGATTTCGGTGTTCACATAAGTAAATACCCTGCCAGGTCCCTAAATTCAGCCCACCCAGAGTCAGTGGGATCGTAAGAGCCGGTCCCAGCAGACTACTTTTCAGATGCGCTGGCATATCATCACTGCCTTCATAAGTATGCTGGTAATAAGGCTCATTTTCCGGCACAGCATGATTAAAAAAACGTTCGAAATCCCCTCTGACCGTCGGATCAGCATTTTCATTAATGGTCAGAGAGGCTGATGTGTGCTGAATAAAAATATGCAACAGACCTTTCCTTATTTGTGCCATCTCAGGCAAGGACCGCTCAATTTCAGCAGTGATCAGGTGAAAACCCCGACTACGCGGGGCAAGTTTTACGGTTTTCTGAATCCACATAAGCTCACCTTCAATAACAGAGTTCGCAGACAGGATATCATTAGCGGTTATCACAGTTCATCTCCACCGGTGTTTTAGCGGCTGCCTAAATCCCGATGCTGCTCAGGGCCGAAGATCTGTCGGGTGAGTTCATGGCAGCGACAGATTTTGCCGTCGCGCAATTCAAACTGAGCCATGACCTCAAATTCACTGACCTGTCCGTCGTCGTGGGTCACTGCCTTCTCCTTACCCCTAAAGATTAGCGCTTTTCTTTTTTACCGGAATATGCAACCATTAAGGAATCGCTCATTTCCTTATTTTACACGCCAGTTGATATCAGCTAACAAATATCTTGCTGACATTCTGAAAAACCACAACCAATAAGGAAATGATTAATCCATAATTAAGGAGATTATTTTATGCCAGACACCACTCTCACACAGGGCTGGTCACAGCCGGTCGATCATCTGCCAGGATTCCATCATCACTATCAGACGGTGGAAGGTGTAAGAATACATTATGTCAGTGGCGGTAATCCGCAAGGTGAAGTCCTGTTACTGCTGGCGGGGTTTCCCCAAAGCTGGTTTGCATGGCATAAAGTGATGCCACATCTGGCTGAGCGCTTCCGGATTATTGCCCCCGACTTACCTGGCCAGGGCGATTCAGACAAACCCCTTCACGGTTACGATACGCTGGCGCTGGCAGGAAAGATTCATGGGCTGATGCAAATTTTAGGTATCGGGCGTTACTCTCTGGCCGCACATGATGTGGGCGCCTGGGTGGCCTGGCCCTATGCTATGAAATACAGCCAACAGGTCACTAAACTGGCACTCCTGGATGCCGGTATTCCCGGGATTACCTTACCCGAGGCTTTACCGGTTTCTCCGGATAATGCCTGGAAATTGTGGCACTTCGCCTTTCATCTGGTGCCTGATTTACCTGAATCCCTGATTCGTGGACGTGAGGACATTTATCTGGAATGGTTTTTACGCCGTAAAACGGTCAGTCCGATGGCGTTCAGTGATAGTGATATGGCGGAATATCTGCGAATTTTTCGCAAGGATGGAGCACTGCGTGCAGGGCTGGCCCCTTACCGTGAAATAGCGCTGTCGGCAGAACAAAACCGACAATTGCGTGACCAGGGTAAACTGACGGTTCCTCTGCTGGCAATCAGTGCTGATCAGGGTTCGATTACCGATATGGCGGCCCCGTTACGTCAGTTTTCAGAGAATGTTACCGGCATCACTATAGCTCACAGTGGCCACTTTATTCCGGATGAACAACCCGCCGCCCTGGGCAGTGCACTGAATGAGTTTTTCAGTTAACAAGCCGAACAGGCGGCAACAGTGTGTCTCCCGTCTGTCGTGGTCACTTATCAGGTGCTGGCAGTACAGCAGTCATTGCCAGCATGGCGAGGAATAAACTCACTGACAACGCGTTATCCGTCGGTAACCGCCAGAGCGGCGCGGCGCTGAGCCAGTATTCATCGCCACCGGACTTCGGTTTACCGGCGCTCAAATAATGAGGCCAGTTGCTTTAACACCCCGCCATCCAGAATCCCTGCATAATAATGCAGTTCCAGCCAGGCGGAGACTGCAGTGTAGCGCGCTTCCGACAGATCTCTTTGTACCGAGCTAAGCTGTAGCTCTGCATTCAGCACATCAGAATTGATACGTTCTCCTCCCTGAACACTGCTTTTGGTCGCCACTATCAGGGTCTGCTGAGTTTTCTCCGCAAGCTGAAAGGCGGAAATTTTGGCCCGCGAGCTCTTCAGCAAATGATATTGTTTAGCTATCTGTTTGCGGATTTCATTGGTCTGTAAATCCTTACCGTAAATCGCTTGCTGATATTGCGCCTGAGCCCGGCGGGTCGCCGCTGCGGTACCGCCGCCGGAAAAAATCGGCACACTGATTTGTATTCCTACGGTGCCGGTGTCATAGCGCTGAAGGTAATTTGATTCACCCTCTGAATAGGTGTTTCTGTAACTGGCGATTAAGGTGGCGCGCGGAAGATGCCCGGCCCGCTGTTTCTCAATTTCCTGCTTAGCTATCTCAAGAGAACGATTCTGCGCCAGCAGTTGTGCATTATGCCTGATCGCCAACGTCAGCCAGTACTGGTAACTGTTTGATTCTGAACGCAGTACTGCTGGATTTTTCAGCAGTGGCGTAAGTTCTGCAATTTTTACTGTAGTTCCGGTGATTAACTCCAGGTCCTGCAGACTAAGCTCCAGATTATTTTGTGCGGCTATCTTCTCAGCACTGGCCAGATTAAGTCGCGCCTCAGTTTCAAGAATATCGGTCCGTGTTCCTTCGCCGGCCTGATACAGGCGCTGGTTAAGTTGATACTGTTCGGTAAAAACACGTTGTTGCTGTTCAACCAGTTGAGTCAGCTCTGCCTGATACAATGCCGCCGTATAGGCGTTGAACAACCGCAACAGTAATCTCTGCTGCTGGTCACGCAGCAGTTGTTCTGCCTGCTCTGCCCCCGCTATCCCCTGCCGGTAAACCGACCAGCTTTCATAATCCAGCAGCGGCTGACGTAACGATAATGACGAAACATAACTGCCATACTGGCGTTCACCAGGGCGGTTGCCTGAAGTCACCCTGGAATCGTTATACGATTTCTGATAGTCATAAACCACTTTAGGCAATAGTGCCGACAGCCCGATAAACTCCTGCTCCTTGCCGGCCTGGCTGGCCTGAAGCGCCGACTGGTATTCCGGATCATTCACCAGGGCACGCTGCCAGGCTTCTGTGATCCCCAATGCATCAACTGACTGAGTCCATATCAGGCTCAGCCAAAAGCAATATTTTACCTGTTGCGAAGTCAGTTTCATCATTACTCTTCCGTGAAGGCCGGTTTCAGGCGGTCGGACAATGGCTTGAACAGGTAGTTGAACAATGAGCGCTCACCGGTTCGAATAAAAGCTTCGACAGGCATGCCCGGGCGAACATTGAAGGTGTTAATAAAGTCATTATTCTCTCCCTCCACCCGGATATAGAGCGCGTAATAAGGCTGATCCGTGGCAGGATTCTGTAACTGGTCTGCGCCGACTAACGTAATACGGCCATTAATGCGTGGGGTCGTGCTTTGATTAAACGCGGTAAACAGCAGTTCTGCCTGAGCGCCCGGTGAAACTTTATCTATCAGGTTCACCGGCAATTGCGCGGCTATCTGTAACGGTTGTTTATCAGGAACAATTTCCATCAGTACCTGGCCGCTACCGACAACGCCCCCCTCGGTATGTAATGCCAGCCCCACCACCAGGCCACTGGCCGGCGCAGTAATCACTGTATTATCGAGTTCATATTCAGCAGCCCGTAAACGCTGACTCAGGTCCTGCTGAATATTTTGAATATCAATCAACTGGCCGTGGATCTCTTTCTGGTAATCGCTGTTACGTTGTACCAGTGTGTGTTGCAGTTCAGTACGTTGTTGCTGCAGCCTGGCAATATTGCTGCTTTCCTGCTGCCGGGCCCCGGATAACTGATAACATTGTCGCTCCAGCTCTGACAGGCGATTAGTCGCTACATACCCCTGCTCTGCCAGCGGCCGTAATCGCTGGATCTGCTGGCGAAGCAGTTGCCATTGTGACTGGTAGTTATCTGCCATGGCCTGCGCACCGGAGATTTGCGCAGTCATTCCGTCAATGGCTGAGCGTAAGGCAGTGGCTTCCTGTTGGCGTGAAACCCGGCGGCTGAGGAAAAGCTGTTGCTCTGCCGCGCGTAACTCTGACATAAACTGCGGGTCAGGCACTGTCGCTGTGTTAACCGGTTCCTCCTGAAAGATGACCCGGGGCAAGTCATCACGTTCTGCCAGCAGGCGACTCTGGCTGGTCCTGGCCTCAAATCGCTGATGTAACAGATTATCCCGCAGTGCCCGTGCGGAGGTATCGTCGAGTACCACCAGTACCTGACCGCGCCGGACATATTGCCCTTCACGCACATCCAGCCTGGCTATCCTGCCTCCCGACACGGGTTGTACCGCCTTTCTGTTTTCCGCCACCATGACCACGCCGGAAACCATCACGCCTTTATCCAGCGGTGCCCATGATGCCCACACCAGCATGCCTGTAAATAAAAAAGCCACGCTGACGACACCGTAACGCACCAGCTTCAGCGGTCGGGTAAACTGAGCTCTCTGCTCCGGTCGCGGTTTTAGCATGTCAGTTAACTCCCGGTGGGCGGCTGGAATCAGGCGTGCTGTCCGGGGAGCGATTCTTTTTGCCGGCGCGACCTGGCAGCGGTTGACCGGGAGTGGCCACGCGCTGCATAAACTGCTGAGTAGTGCCGGAATGACTGATCCGTCCGTTATTAAGAATCAGTATTTTATTACTGCAGGGCAGCAGCAATCGGGTATGAGTGATGATGATTTGTGTACTGCCGGCAGCTTGTTGTCTCCTGATGGCGGTAATTAATGCCTGCTTTCCCTCATCATCCAGGCTGGCATCCGGTTCATCCAGTACTATCAGCCGTGGAGAATGATACAGGGCTCTGGCCAGGCCCAAACGCTGTTTCTGACCGCCTGAAAGTATTACCCCGCCCGGTCCCAGTGGCGTATCGTAGCCTGCCGGCAGTTGCAGTATCATCCGGTGGATACCTGCATGACGGGCTGCCGCCACGATTTTTTCTTCATCCGGCTCAGCGAAACGGGCAATATTTTCAGCCACCGTTCCTTCAAAAAGTTGAATATCCTGGGGAAGATAGCCGAGGTAAGGCCCCAGGGTCAGCGGGTCATACTGATGAATATCTGCGCCATCCAGCCGGACTGACCCCGCAAAAGGTTCAGCAGCACCCACTAACAACCTGGCAAGCGTCGATTTCCCGCCACCGGAAGGACCGGTAACCATCATCACGTCACCAGGCTGCAATTCAAAACTGATATCACGAAGCGGATATTTAGCCAGACCAGGCAGTTTTGCCGAGAGATTCTCCACCCGCAGGTTTCCGTCAGGTGGAGGCAGAGGCATCGCCTGTTTAGCTGGCGGGAACTGTTCTAACAGTGCACTTAATCGTTGCCATGCCTGTTGGGCCTGCACCCAGCCTTTCCACACAGCGATCAGTTGATCGACAGGCGCCAGAACCCGACCAGACAATATCGACCCGGCAATCATCATCCCCGGGGTAATCTCGCCTTTCAGTACCAGCAATGCGCCGAGCCCTAAAACTCCGGACTGTAACGCCAGTCTGATAAAGCGGGTCGTCGCCGCGACCAGGGCGCTTTTTTCACTGACCAGATTTTGTTGCTGTAAAAATGCCTCATGCTGTGTCAGCCATTTACGATACATCGCCTCCTGCATGCCCATCGCTGCTATGGCTTCTGCCTGACGTAAACAGGTATTCGCCTGCAGAGTCGCTGCAGCAGAGATCGATCCTGCCTGATTCATGGCATCGTGTGTCAGACGTTGATTCAGCCACGCCAGCAGAATTAAAATTATGGCTCCGGCCAGTGCCAAGATCCCCAGCCAGGGATGAAGCAAAAATATGATCAACAGGTAAACAGGAAACCAGGGGGCATCAAAAAACGCAAATAATGCATTGCCACTGGCAAACTGCCTTAACAGGGTCAGGTCAGCCAGAGACTGTGAGGCATGTGCGGTACTTTGACGGAGAAAACCTTCAAATGCGCTGAAAAATATACGTTTGTTTATTCTGGTATCTAAATAAGCCCCCAGTCGAATCAGTAATATATTTCGAATCCATTCGACAACCCCGATTGAAATAAATAACCAGATAACTATGAGCGTTAACATAATAAGGGTTATTTTATTTCCGGAAGATAATACCCTGTCATACACCTGGAGCATATACACCGAGGGAGTCAGCATCAGAAGATTAATAATCACACTGAAAAAACCGATACTCCACAGCTCTTTTTTGCAGCGTAATACACAAGCGACTAACTCGTTCTTCCCGGAAAATTCAGAAAAGTAATGTCTCATTTTTTCCATTGACTATCCCTGTCAGTGATAACACCTCAAAGCCTGACTCCCCGGCGGCATTGCGGTTTGAATGCTGATATTAACTTTCCATAGTGAATACCCGGATAATGGCAAGAAAATAATTTTTTGTCGAGATCCCGGGTCATGATTCCTGATTTACTCACTGTTTATTTTAAAATCACTAATAAATTCATTAAATTAAAGCCACGAACAAAGTCATTTTACTCTCAATACTTCACCCACAGTGTTTATCCATTAAGAATATTGCGTATTTTTTATTTTTTATTGAAATATTCACATTCCTGGAAGGATATCAGCAGTGTTATTTTATCGCCAATCATTAAAACATCGACAGATTATCATACTTATTATGTCAGACTCCTTACAACAGGAAGTTTTTATGAATCAGTGTCTGACATTTTTTTCAGGGTAGAAGGAAAAGGTCATTATGGATAATAGTACTGAAAAAAATCCTAAAGTTATTACCGGAAAGCGTTATCTGATACTGGGAAGACCGGTTGGATTATTATTGCTTTGTCTGGCCGCAATCGTCAATTACGTCTACTCCATACTAATACCGGTATTTTACATATTAGCAACTCAATTCCCGACGGACAAAGACATCCACTATACTGAAGGTCTTTTTACCTACAGAGAGGTGGGCAGAAACTATTATCAGATAGGCGTCAAAACTGGTAGAGAAACTGAATTTTTCTCATGCAAACAAAATTATCTCGGACCACACTTTTGTGAAATAGAAAAAATTTATTACGACCAACTCACAGAATATTTAGAAAAAAATAATAAACGGACGAATATAGATCTTAAACCTAAACTATATCAACAATGGCAGGGGAAACCAGCAAAAATTGGCTGATTCAGTCAAAGGTATAGTTTGTTAAGCACCAGGAGAAGAGTTGTCCAGGTCATCGTTGACGGTAAAGAGGTTGTTAAAAATGAGAGTGTGAAAAATATCATTAACAAGCGAAAAAAAAACTGGTTTATTGATCTTATAGTGTCACTCCCTTTTCTCATAGGGATAGCCTATCTCACTACATTATTAATTTCAAATAAGGGAACTAATGATGAAAAATAAATCCATCACATCAGAGTGCTTAGATAACTCACCTCACCCCTTACAAAAATTCAAGTTACTTTCTGTTCCTAAATAGCATGTAGGTATAAATTATGGATAACCAACATAGCGAAAAGTCTAAGAATATTACCGAACATCGTTATCTGATACTGGGCCGCCCTGCCGACCGATTGTTAGTTTGTCTGGGTGCAATCATCTATTATCTGTATTGCATACTTATCCCGATATATTATGCATCAGCAATTAGCTTCCCGACAGAGCAGGATATCCACTACACTGAAGGTTTATTTACTTACAGAGAGTCCGGCAGGAAACATTACCAGGTTGGGGTAAAAACAGAGAATAATACTGAATTCTTTTCTTGCAAGTCATCTTATTTTGGTACAGACCTTTGCGAAATAGATCGACAATACCGTACGCAATTAGAAGAAGAATTAAAGAAAAACAAAAAACCAACTAACGTAATTCTAGAACCAATAATATATAAAAAATGGCAGGGAAAACCAGCAAAAATTGGCTGGTTCAGGCAAAAATATAGCTTATTCAGCACCGACAGACGAGTTATCCAGGTCATCGTTGATGGTAAAGAAATAGTTTCAAATGAGAGCGTAAATAAAGATATGCTTAGGAGTAATCACGACTGGGTTTTTAATATAATAATCTCATCACCTTTTTTAATCATTACACTCTACCTCACCATAAATTTAATTTTAAACAAAAAGGATATTTTCTATGGAGAATAGAATCATAGAAGCCGTATTCTTTGGCAACTTACGTTATCCCTTTGAAACATTAAAGTTACTTACTGTTCCTAATGGCAGGCAGGTATAAATTATGAATAATCAACATAGCGAAAAGTCTAAGAATATTACCGAACATCGTTATCTGATACTGGGCCGCCCTGCCGACCGATTGTTAGTTTGTCTGGGTGCAATCATCTATTATCTGTATTGCATACTTATCCCGATATATTATGCATCAGCAATTAGCTTCCCGACAGAGCAGGATATCCACTACACTGAAGGTTTATTTACTTACAGAGAGTCCGGCAGGAAACATTACCAGGTTGGGGTAAAAACAGAGAATAATACTGAATTCTTTTCTTGCAAGTCATCTTATTTTGGTTCAGACCTTTGCGAAATAGACCGACAATACCGTACGCAATTAGAAGAAGAATTAAAGAAAAACAACAAACCAACTAACGTAATCCTCGAACCAAAAATATATAATAAATGGCAGGGTAAACCGGCAAAAATTGGCTGGTTCAGGCAAAAATATAGCCTGTTCAGCACCGACCGAAGAGTTATCCAGGTCATCGTTGATGGCAAAGAGGTAATTTCAAAAGAGAATGTAAACAAGCGCATCACCAGAGGTAATAACAACTGGATTTTTGACATAATAATGTCATCACCTTTTTTAATTCTTACACTCTACCTCACCATAA
Organism: Tatumella sp. UBA2305; assembly: GCF_002345795.1. Taxonomy (NCBI): domain Bacteria; kingdom Pseudomonadati; phylum Pseudomonadota; class Gammaproteobacteria; order Enterobacterales; family Erwiniaceae; genus Tatumella; species Tatumella sp. UBA2305. Next base: position 2,546 of record NZ_DDVT01000019.1, on the reverse strand, counting down.
ATTTAATTTTAAACAAAAAGGATATTTTTTATGGGAAATAAAATTATAGAAGCTGGATTTGGTAATTTACTATCAGCCATTAGTACAAAGACTAACACTGCATCATCAATTAATAATATTGTTAATGCTAATAAAGATAACGCATCATTAAATGATTATCTTAAAGTGGGAGTCAGTACCTCACAAACCGCCGAATCCTTTTTGAGCATGATGGGAAAAAACCTGCCTTTAATGAATGTCGCCGGGAAAAGCATTCCGGTTGTATCTGTGCTTTTATCCGTCGCAGGGGTTTTGGCAGACTCTAATTCTATGAAGGATTCCTATGATTCTACAGGAAAACTTAACAAAAGTGATATTTACTCGGCCCTGGGACATCTCGCTTCTGCTGCCAGTGCAGTCGCTTTGGCAGTCGCCGCAGGTGCGGCCTCTGCCCCCCTTGCGCTGGGAGCTGCCGGCGTATTAACCGTTATTGCAGGTGTGCTATCAATCGCCAGTATGGCGGCTGACGGCGCTATCGACCCCGCTAAGTATATAGAAAATATCAGGGATGCCTTAAAACCGCTCAGTGATTCGCTGGGCGATGCATATGATAGTGCCATAGAAACCCTGTCGGCCAGGCTGGATTCCGCAGTTAATGCCTTTGATGCGCTGACGGATTTTATGAACGATGCGATGAAACCGCTCGCCGATCTTGCCAGGTCTTTTTACGGGGATGCTGCCGAAGATGCCGCCAATGATGCTGCCGACCAGGCAACGGATGCCGCTGACGATGCTGCCAGCCAGGCAAGCCCGCTGATTGTCGATCTTGACGGTGACGGTGTGGAAACGGCAGAAGATCCGGTTTATTTCGACCACGACGGCAATGGTTACGCACAACTTTCCGGCTGGGTTGGTAAAGACGATGGTTTACTGGTGCTGGACCGTAACGGTAATCATATCATTGATGATGGCAGTGAGCTGTTTGGTAATAACACGTTAAACTCCTCCGGCAAAACAACAGCGAATGGTTTCCTGGCGCTGGCAGATTATGACAGCAACGGCGATGGGATCATTAACAGCGAAGACCAGATTTTCACCAGCCTGCAAGTCTGGCAGGATCGTAACGGAAACGGCATGACCGATGAAGGTGAACTTCTCAGTATGGAACAGGCTGGGATTGCGGCTATTCAGCTGAACTGGAGAAACAGTAAACTCACCGATGAATATGGAAATGAGTTCCGCCAGCAAGGCCAGTACATTAAAACCGATGGCAGTCTGGCAGAAATCACCGACGTCTGGTTCAGAGAAACCAGCAGTCACACCCGGGATAAACATAAAGTCGCGGTGAGTGACGATATTGCCAGCCTGCCAGATATTACCGCTACCGGTAATGTCAGTAATTTACATCAGCTCATCGCCCGGGGGGACAATGTCCTCAGAGATCTGGTGGAACAGTTTATTCAGCAACCTGACCAGCAATTACGTTATCAGCTGGCCGATAAAATCATGCGACAGATGAGCGGAGCCAGTAATTACGCTGAAGACAGTCGCGGGCCATTTTTTAATGCCCAGAAGCTGTTTGCCCTGGAAGCCTTTTTAGGCGGTGAATTCAGACAAAATGGTAATCCTAATCCCTTGAGTCAGGCAGCCGAACGTCTTGAATCTGCTTATGATATTTTACTGAATAACTTTTATGCGCAATTAATCGTGCAAACCCACCTGGCCCCGTTAATCGATCAGGTTAACTGGGATATAGAAAACCAGCAGATCGTTGCTGATAGTAGCGAACTTATCAGGACACTCCGGGAAGGGATAAATCAGTCCGATCTGACCGCCGGGGATCAGTTAGTCGATTTATTCATTGTTATAAAATCCCTGAACACTGATTTTACCCGTCAACTGACGAAACAACTCTCGGAGCTCAGCAATGCAGAGGGGGATACTTTTGAGCGATTACTGGATCTATTATTGCCCGATCTTTCATCCCACCGGCTGACTGGTAATTTCGGTAACGACACTCTTTCCGCCGGGAATCAGGCCTCTGTGATGTATGGACTGGATGGCAACGACACACTCACCGGTTCAAAATTTGCTGATACGTTATATGGCAACAGAGGCGACGACTACCTGAATGGCAGCTACGGTAATGACCTGTATATCTACGCCCGTGGTGACGGCCACGATACTATTGAGGAATATTCCTACAAAGGGACTGACGACCGGCTGTGGCTGAAAGACATCACCGCCTCGCAGGTGACGGTCAGTCGTGACGGGGCCGATATGCTGCTGATCATTGCCGAAAGTACCGCCGGGGCCGGCGACGGCGGCTCGGTACGGCTGGCGGGCCAGGCCGCTTCGGGCCGTTATGAGACCGGTGTGGAATGGCTGGAGTTTGCCGACGGCACCCGCTGGAATCAGCAACAACTGCGCGAACAGATGTTTGCCACCGCCATGACCCCGGGCGATGACCGGATCAGCGGTTCGGATATGAATGACCGGCTGCAGGGCGGGCAAGGCGATGACTACCTGAATGGCAGCTACGGCAACGACCTGTATATCTACGCCCG